>JAQZAY010000080.1 GCA_029239415.1 Pseudomonas sp.
GCTCGATGACCTTGAGGCCGGCGAGGGGTTTGCTGGGGGTGGGCATGGGGCATCCGATGCGGCTGGCAGAGCCTGAAGTTTTATCATAGGTCGCCAGCGACAGATACTGCCCCGGCGCATGCAGGGCCAGGATCGGGTAGACTGTACGACTTTTCTTTCGCAAGAAGCGCGTCCCATGGCCCAGCCGTCCACCACCTACAAATTCGAACTGAACCTCACCGATCTTGATCGCGGGGTGTACGAAAGCATCAAGCAGACCATTGCCCGTCATCCCTCCGAGACCGAAGAGCGCATGGCCGTGCGCCTGCTCGGCTACGCGCTCTGGTACAACGAGCAGTTGGCCTTTGGCCGTGGCCTGTCGGATGTCGACGAAGCGGCGCTGTGGGAAAAGAGCCTGGACGGGCGGGTACTGCACTGGATCGAGGTGGGCCAGCCCGATGCCGAGCGCCTGACCTGGTGCTCGCGCCGTACCGAGCGCACCAGCCTGCTGGCCTACGGCAGCCTGCGGGTGTGGCAGAACAAGGTGGTCGACGCGGTCAAGGGCCTGAAGAACCTCAACATCGCCGCCGTCCCGCAAGAGGTGCTCGAGGTCCTGGCCACCGACATGCCGCGGTCGATCAAGTGGGACGTGATGATCAGCGAAGGCACGGTGTTCATCACCGATGACCGCGGCCAGCACGAAGTGCAGCTCGAGTGGCTGCTTGGCGAGCGCGGCTGACCTGAAACCAACGACTGTCGAAGATCCCCATGCGTATCGAATCCCGTCCCCTGCCATCGCCCCTGCCGTTGCTGGGCAACCTGCCGCCCCTGCTGACCCGGCTGTATGCCGCCCGTGGCGTGCAGTCCGAGGCCGAGCTGGACAAGAGCCTGGCGCGCCTGCTGCCGTTCCAGCAGCTCAAGGGGATCGAGGCGGCGGTCGACTTGCTGGTCGCGGCCCTCGAGCAGCGCCAGCGCATCCTGATCGTCGGTGACTTCGACGCCGATGGCGCCACCGCCAGCTGCGTCGGCGTGCTCGGCCTGCGCCTGCTGGGCGCGGCCCATGTCGACTACCTGGTGCCCAACCGCTTCGAGTATGGCTACGGGCTGACCCCGGAGATCGTCGAGGTCGCCCTGGCGCGCCAGCCGCAGTTGCTGGTCACCGTGGACAATGGCATCTCCAGCGTCGAAGGCGTTGCCGCCGCCAAGGCCGCCGGCCTCAAGGTGCTGGTCACCGACCACCACCTGCCCGGCGCCGAGCTGCCCGCGGCCGATGCCATCGTCAACCCGAACCAGCCGGGCTGCGAGTTCCCCAGCAAGTCGCTGGCGGGCGTCGGGGTCATCTTCTACGTGCTGATGGCCTTGCGCGCGCGCTTGCGCAGCCTTGGGCACTACGAGGCCAAGCCGCAGCCGAACATCGGCGAGCTGCTCGATCTGGTGGCCCTGGGCAGCGTCGCCGACGTGGTGCCGCTGGACGCCAACAACCGCATCCTGGTGCACCAGGGCCTGGAGCGTATCCGGGCCGGGCGCGCGCGGCCTGGCCTGAAGGCGATCCTCGAGGTGGCCCGGCGCGAGCATGCGCGGATCACCTCCACCGACCTGGGCTTCATCCTCGGCCCGCGGCTCAACGCGGCCGGGCGCCTGGACGACATGAGCCTGGGCATCGAATGCCTGCTCTGCGACGACCCGGTGCTGGCGCGGGAAATGGCCGGCCAGCTGGACGAGATGAACCAGGACCGCAAGTCCATCGAGCAGGGCATGCAGCGCGAAGCCCTGGCCCAGCTCAAGGACCTGCCCGTCGAAGACATGCCCTATGGCCTGTGCCTGTTCGACGCCGACTGGCACCAGGGCGTGATCGGCATCCTCGCCTCGCGTCTGAAGGAGCGCTACCACCGTCCGACCATCGCTTTCGCCGACGCCGGCGAAGGCATGCTCAAGGGCTCGGCGCGCTCGGTGCCGGGCTTCCATGTGCGCGATGCGCTGGACGCCGTGGCGGCGCGCCATCCGCAGCTCATCAGCAAGTTCGGTGGCCATGCCATGGCAGCCGGGCTGTCGCTGCCGGCGGGCAACTTCCCGGCGTTCGCCCAGGCCTTCGACGAGGAAGTACGGCGCCAGCTGCGCGAGGAAGACCTTACCGGCCGCTTGCTGTCGGACGGCAGCCTGGCGGTCGAGGAATTTCACCTGGAGCTGGCGCGCGCCCTGCGCAATGCAGGCCCCTGGGGCCAGCATTTCCCCGAGCCGCTGTTCCACGGGATGTTCCAGCTGGTCGAGCAGCGCGTGGTGGGCGAACGGCACCTGAAGGTCGTGCTCAAGAGCGAATGCGGGTCGGTCCGGCTCGACGGCATCGCCTTCGGCATCGATCGCGAGGTCTGGCCCAACCCGACGGTGCGCTGGGTGGAGCTGGCCTACAAGCTCGATGTCAACGAGTTCCGTGGCCAGGAAAGCGTGCAGTTGCTGATCGCGCATATCGAGCCGCGCTGAACCGGGGCGGGGCAAACTGGTCTAGGCTCAGACAGACATGGCACCGGACCCCGTGGTAAAGGAGGGTCCGGGCCGGTCACCATTGGAGTCCCGGAGGTCCCCCCATGAGCCTGCTGCTCGAGCCCTACACCCTGCGTCAGCTGACCCTGCCCAACCGAATCGCCGTCTCGCCCATGTGCCAGTATTCCAGTGTCGACGGCCTGGCCAACGACTGGCACCTGGTGCACCTGGGCAGCCGCGCGGTCGGCGGCGCTGGCCTGGTGTTCACCGAATCGGTCGCCGTGACCGCCGATGGCCGGATCACCGCCCAGGACCTGGGCCTGTGGGATGACGCGCAGATCGCGCCTCTGCAGCGGATCACCCGCTTCATCACCGCCCAGGGTGCCGTGCCGGGCATCCAGCTGGGCCACGCCGGACGCAAGGCCAGCACCCACCGCCCGTGGATCGGCAAGCATGGCAGCGTCAAGCTCGAGGAGGGCGGCTGGCAGCCGGTGGGCCCTTCGCGGATCGCCTTCGACCCCGAGCACACCGCGCCGCTCGAGCTGGACCCGAGCCAGATCCAGGGCATCGTCGAGGCCTTCGTGGCAGCAGCGCAGCGCGCGCTGGAGGCCGGTTTCAAGGTGGCCGAAGTGCATGCTGCCCACGGTTACCTGCTGCACCAGTTCCTGTCCCCACTGAGCAACCAGCGACGCGACCAGTACGGTGGCTCTTTCGAGAACCGCATCCGCCTGACGCTGCAAGTCACCGAGGCCGTGCGTGCCGTCTGGCCTGCCGAGCTGCCGCTGTTCGTGCGGGTGTCGGCGACCGACTGGGTCGAGGATGGCTGGAACCCGGACGAGACCGTCGAGCTGGCGCGGCGCCTGCGCGGTCTGGGCGTGGACCTGATCGACGTGTCGTCCGGCGGCACTTCGATGAACGCCGAGATCCCCACCGGCCCCGGCTACCAGACCCGCTTCGCCGAGCGCGTGCGCCAGGAATCGGAGATCGCCACCGGCACGGTCGGCATGATCACCGAGCCCGCCCAGGCCGAGCACATCCTGCGTACCGGCCAGGCCGACATCATCCTGCTCGCCCGCGAACTGCTGCGCGACCCCTACTGGCCATTGCATGCCGATGACGACCTGGGCGGCCACAAGGCTACCTGGCCCGCGCAATACCAGCGCGCGACCAGCAGGTCGAGCCCGATCCATGAGTCCGATCTGCGTGATTGAGGGTTTGTGGGGGCGGTGCAGAGCTTGAGGGGTGTGGCGCTCCGCGATGCGCCTCAAGTCATGCACCCAAGTAACATCCCGAAGCACATCCGTTAAGCCACACTTCAGCCAATGCCCCTAATCTGAGCCTTTGTTTCCCTGCAAGGAGATTCCAGATGAACACCCGTGGCTTGCTCGACCAGTTGCTCAAATCCGGCCAGGACCTGTTGCAGAACCAGCAAGGCAAAGGCGTGGCCGGCAAGATCCCGGGGCTGGGCGACCTGCTTGGTGGCGGCAAGGGCCCAGGCAAATCCGGCGGCGGACTGGGCGGGATGCTCTCCGGGGCCGGTGGCGGCGCGTTGGCCGCCAGCGCCATGGGCATGCTGCTGGGCAACAAGAGCGCCCGCAAGTATGGCGGCAAGGCACTGGCCTATGGTGGCCTGGCGGCGCTCGGGGTGCTGGCCTACAAGGCCTATGGCAACTGGCAGGCAAGCCAGGGCAATGGCACCGCCGCCGAGCCGCAGACGCTCGACCGCCTGCCGCCGGCCCAGGTCGAGCAGCACAGCCAGGCCATCCTCAAGGCGCTGGTGGCGGCCGCCAAGGCCGACGGGCATATCGACGAGCGTGAACGCGAGCTGATCGAGGGCGAGTTCAGCAGGCTCGACAACGACCGCGAGCTGCAAAGCTGGCTACATGCCGAGCTGAACAAGCCGCTCGACCCGGCCGATGTCGCCCGCGCCGCGCAGACCCCCGAGATGGCCGCCGAGATGTACATCGCCAGCCACATGCTGGTCGACGAGCAGAACTTCATGGAGCGTGCCTATCTCGACGAGCTTGCCCGCCAGCTCAAGCTCGAGCCTGGCCTGCGCGAGGAACTCGAGAGCCAGGTCAGGCTGGCCGGCACGCCGTAAAAACGGCGGTTCCAGGGCAACCCAGGGCATGGATGCCCGATAATCCTTCAAGCCAGCGTAGATGCACCGGGCCGTGGGCTATACTCTGCCCCCTTTTCCGCTCGTATCGAATTCTTGAGGGCTGTCTGTGAAGAACTGGACGCTACGCCAACGGATCCTGGCAAGCTTCGCCGTGATCATCGCCATCATGCTGTTGATGATCGTGGCAGCCTACTCGCGGTTGATGACGATCGCGTCAAGCGAGCAGGAGGTGGGCACCGACAGCATTCCGGGGGTCTACTACAGCTCGATGATCCGCAGTGCCTGGGTCGACAGCTATGTCACCAGCCAGCAACTGGTAGGGCTCAGCGACCGTCGCCCGATCACCACGGCCGACATGGACCTCTACAAGAGCTTCGAAGACCGCCTCAAGCAGCACATGACCAGCTACCAGAGCACCATCACCACCCCCGAGGACCAGGCCGGCTTCGACCAGTTCGTGCAGTTGGAGCAGGCCTACCTCAAGGGGATCGACCAGGTCTTGGGCGCTTACCGGCAAGGCGACTACGCCCAGGCCGAGCGGCTGATCGCCGAGGTCCTCACGCCGGCGTGGAACACCGGCCGCCAGCACCTGAACGCGGTGATCGAACGCAATCGCGAGACAGCCGACCAGGCCACCGATGCCATTGTCAGCGCCGTTGCCACGGCCAAGGGCAGCATGATCGTCTCGCTGGTCCTGGCCGTGATCGCGGCCGGCATCTGCGGGTTGCTGCTGATGCGCGCCATCACCGCGCCCATGCAGCGCTTCGTCACGGCGCTCGACCAGCTGCGCTCGGGAGACCTGAGCGTGCGCCTGAACCTGGACCGCAAGGACGAGTTCGGCGCCATCGAGACCGGCTTCAACGACATGATGGAGGCCCTGACCGGCCTGGTGTCCCAGGCCCAGCGCTCCTCGGTGCAGGTGACCACCTCGGTGACCGAGATCGCCGCCACCTCGAAGCAGCAACAGGCCACGGCCACCGAGACGGCGGCCACCACCACCGAGATCGGCGCCACCTCGCGCGAGATCGCCGCGACCTCCCGCGACCTGGTGCGCACCATGACCGAAGTCACCAGCGCCGCCGACCAGGCCTCGATCCTGGCAGGCTCCGGCCAGCAGGGCCTGTCGCGCATGGAAGAGACCATGCACCAGGTGATGGGTGCGGCCGACCTGGTCAACGCCAAGCTGGGCATCCTCAACGAGAAGGCCAGCAACATCAACCAGGTGGTGGTGACCATAGTCAAGGTCGCCGACCAGACCAACCTGCTGTCGCTCAACGCCGCCATCGAGGCCGAGAAAGCCGGGGAATACGGCCGTGGTTTCGCCGTGGTCGCCACCGAAGTGCGGCGCCTGGCCGACCAGACGGCCGTGGCCACCTACGATATCGAGCAGATGGTGCGCGACATCCAGTCGTCCGTCTCGGCGGGGGTCATGGGCATGGACAAGTTCTCCGAGGAAGTACGCCGCGGCATGTTCGAGGTACAGCAGGTCGGAGAGCAGCTCAACCAGATCATCCACCAGGTACAGGCCCTGGCACCACGGGTGCTGATGGTCAACGAAGGCATGCAGGCCCAGGCCACCGGGGCCGAGCAGATCAACCATGCCCTGGCCCAGCTCAGCGATGCCAGCACCCAGACCGTCGAGTCGCTGCGCCAGTCGAGCTTTGCCATCGACGAGCTCAGCCAGGTGGCCGCCGGGCTGCGCGGCGGCGTCTCGCGGTTCAAAGTCTGACGCGATGATCGATCTCCAGCCTCGCCAGGCCCAGGCGACCGCCGCCAAGGGCGTGCTGTACCTGTTGTTCCACCTTGCCGGCCAGCGCTTTGCGCTGGACGTGCGCGAGGTGGTCGAGGTGCTGCCGCTGCGTGTGCTCAAGCCGATCGCCCAGGCCCCTCACTGGGTCGCCGGGATCCTTGCCCACCGCGGGGCGCTGGTGCCAGTCATCGACATCGGCGCACTGGCATTCGGCGTGCCGGCGCCCCAGCGCACCAGCACGCGGCTGGTGCTGGTGCACTACCGCGCCAATGCCGCGCGCCCCGGGCTGCAACTGGGGCTGATCCTGGAACAGGCCACCGACACACTGCGCTGCCAGCCTGACGAATTTCACCCCTACGGCCTGGACAATGCCGAGGCGCCCTACCTGGGCCCGGTGCGCCAGGATGCCCAAGGGTTGCTGCAGCGCATCCGGGTCGATGACCTGCTGACGGCCGACAGCCGCGCGCTGCTGTTTCCGGCCGACAGCCGCGCGCTGCTGTTTCCGGCCGATGCCGGGCAGGTGCCAGGATGAGTGGCGAACAACGGTTTTTCCGTTTTCTCAAGGAATGGATCGGCCTGGACGTGGAATCGGTCGGGGCGCCCATGGTCGAGCGTGCGTTGCGTCAGCGCTGCGCGGCCCTGGAGGCTCGCGACCTGGACGACTACTGGCTGCGCCTGCAGCAATCGGGCGACGAGCAGCAGGCGCTGATCGAAGCGGTGATCGTTCCCGAGACCTGGTTCTTCCGCTACCCCGAATCCTTCACCGCGCTGGTGAGCCTGGCGCACAAGCGCCTGCTGGAACTGGCCGGCTCGCGCCCGCTGCGTATCCTCAGCCTGCCGTGTTCCACCGGCGAGGAGCCCTATTCGATCGCCATGGCGCTGTTCGACGCGGGCGTTCCGGGCAGCGCCTTTCGCATCGACGGCATGGACATCAGCCCGCTTTCGATCGCCCGCGGGCAACGGGCCGTGTATGGACGCAATTCGTTTCGCGGCCAGGCCCTGGCGTTTCGCGAGCGGCACTTCACGACCACCCCCGAGGGCCATCGCCTGCGCGATCAGGTACGCCAGCAGGTCAGTCTGCAGCCTGGCAACCTGCTGGACCCGGCACTCAAGGTCCGGGAAGGGCTGTACGACTTCGTGTTCTGCAGGAACCTGCTGATCTACTTCGACCTGCCGACCCAGCAACGCGTATTCGAAGTGCTCAAGTGCCTGACCCATGTGCAAGGTGTCTTGTTCATCGGCCCGGCCGAGGGCAGCCTGCTGGCGCGCCTGGGCATGCGCCCGGTCGGTATCGCCCAGTCGTTTGCCTATGTCCGCCAGGACAAGGCCGCGCGCGTCAGCGTCGCCCCCGCGGGCCACTCGCCGCGCCTTGCCGTCGCCATCCCCGTTCTGCCACGCCCGGTCGCCGCGTTGCCTCGCGCGTTTCGGCCATTGCCCGGCAAGGTGGTCGTCGCGCCGCGTCCCGATGGCGAAGACGAGCTGCTCAGGCAGATCGGCGTACTGGCGGATGCCGGCAACAGCCAGCAGGCCCGCGCCGCCTGCGAGCGCTACCTGCGCGAGTTCGCGCCCAAGGCTCAGGTCTACTACTGGCTGGGACTGCTCAGTGACACCGCCGGTGACGCCCAGCAGGCGCTGGGTCACTACCGCAAGGCGCTGTACCTCGAACCCCAGCACCGCGAAGCCCTGGCACACCTGGCGGCGCTGCTGGCCTCCCAGGGCGACCAGGCCGGGGCCCGGCGCTTGCAGGCCCGTGCCGCACGGGCAGACCGCGAGGCTGATCAATGACCACGGAGCATCAGGTGCAAAGGCCAAGTCACGGCGACGACAGCATCGACGACTGCTGGAACCGCATCGGTGTGCATGGCAACAAGCAATGCCCGCTGCTCGAACAGCATATCCATTGCCGCAACTGTGAAGTCCATGCGGCCGCGGCCACCCGGCTGCTCGACCGCTACGCCTTGCTGCAGGACGAGCAGGCAGCGCCACCCCAACGGGAGGAGGGCGGTCCCCGGCGCTCCATGCTGCTGTTCCGCCTGGGCGAGGAATGGCTGGCGCTGGCCACGGCGTGCCTTGCCGAGGTCGCCCCGCTGCAACCGGTGCACTCGCTGCCGCACCAGCGCTCCCGGGTGTTGCAAGGCGTGGCCAACGTGCGTGGCGCGCTGGTGCCGTGCCTGTCGCTGGTCGACTTGCTGGGCCTCGAGCGCCTGCCAAGGGCCGACGAAGGCCAGCGAGTGATGCCGCGCATGCTGATCCTGGCTGCCGAGGGCGGCGCGGTGGTGCTGCCGGTCGACGAGGTCGACGGCATCCATGGCCTGGATCCGGCGCGACTGCAGGTCGAACAGCAGGCCGCGGCATTCACCGCCGCGGTCCTTCAGTGGCAGGGGCGCAGCGTGCGAGTGCTGGACGAACGACAAATCCTGTCTGCGGTGAGCCGGAGCCTCTCATGACCCCAGAGCAAATGCGCGATGCCTCGCTGCTGGAACTGTTCAGCCTGGAGGCCGAGGCCCAGACCCAGGTCCTGAGCGCGGGCCTGCTGGCCCTGGAACGCAATCCGACCCAGGCCGACCAGCTCGAGGCTTGCATGCGTGCGGCCCATTCGCTCAAGGGCGCGGCGCGGATCGTTGGAGTCGACGCCGGCGTCAGTGTCGCCCATGTGATGGAGGACTGCCTGGTCGCTGCCCAGGAGGGACGCCTGGCGCTTCGTGCCGAACACATCGATGCCTTGCTGCAAGGCACCGACCTGCTGATGCGCATCGCCACGCCGGGCGATGCCCACAGCGAGGCAGCGGTGCCGGGTTTCCTGGTGCTGATGGCCGCATTGCTCGACCCGCGCGGTGCGCCGCCGGCCAGCCTGCCCGCCGTCCCCGCGAGCCCTGCCATCGCGGCGCCCACCGCGCCTGCCGTCGAGAGCCTGGCGCCCGCGCCCAGGAACAAGCCCGCCAGCGACAGCGGCGAACGGGTCCTGCGGGTGACTGCCGAGCGGCTGAACAGCCTGCTCGACCTGTCGAGCAAGTCGCTGGTCGAGACCCAGCGCCTGAAACCCTGCCTGGCCACCCTGCAACGCCTCAAGCGCATGCACGGCCAGGGGATGCGTGCCCTCGATGGGGTGAAGACCCAGCTGGAAGCCAGCGGGCACGGCGCCGAGGCGCTCGAGGCGCTGGCCCAGACCCAGCGCCTGCTGGGCGAAACCCAGCAGATCCTGCAACAGCAGGCCATCGAACTCGACGAGTTTGCCTGGCAGGCCAGCCAGCGTGCGCAATCGCTCTACGACACCGCGCTGGCCTGCCGCATGCGCCCGTTCGCCGATGTGTTGTCGGGACAGAGCCGGATGGTGCGTGACCTGGGCCGCTCGTTGGGCAAGCAGGTGAGCCTGCAGGTCGAGGGCGAGAAAACCCAGGTCGACCGCGATGTGCTGGAAAAGCTCGAGGCACCATTGACGCACCTGCTGCGCAACGCCGTCGACCATGGCATCGAGTCCCCCGAGCGGCGCCTGCAGGCCGGCAAGCCCGCTGAAGGGGCGATTCGCCTGCGCGCATCGCACCAGGCCGGCCTGCTGGTCCTGGAAGTCGGCGATGACGGCGCCGGTATCGACCTCGATTGCCTGCGCCGCGGCATCGTCGAGCGTGCGTTGTCGCCCGCCGAGACCGTGGCGCAGATGAGCGATGCCGAACTGCTGACCTTTCTGTTCCTGCCAGGCTTCAGCCTGCGCGACACGGTCACCGAGGTGTCGGGCCGTGGCGTGGGCCTGGATGCCGTGCAGCACATGGTGCGCGAACTGCGCGGTTCCATCGAGCTCACACAGGTGCCGGGGCAGGGCAGTCGTTTCCATCTTCAGGTGCCGCTGACCCTGTCGGTGGTGCGCAGCCTGGTGGTCGAGGTGGGCGGCGAGGCCTACGCCTTCCCCCTGGCGCACATCGAGCGGACCCTCGACCTGCCTGCGCAGGCCATCGTGCAGGTCGAGGGCCGCCAGCATTTCTGGCACGGGCAACGGCACATCGGCCTGGTGTCCGCCAGCCAGCTGCTCAACCGGCCAGCCAGCCCGGGCGAGGAGCAGAACATTCGCGTGGTGGTGATCCGCGAGCGCGAGCAGCTGTATGGCGTGGCCGTCGAGCGGCTGATCGGTGAACGGGTGCTGGTGGTGATGCCGCTCGACCCACGGCTGGGCAAGGTCCAGGACATTTCGGCCGGGGCCTTGCTCGACGACGGTTCCGTGGTGCTGATCATCGACGTCGAAGACCTCCTGCGCTCGGTCGACAAGTTGCTCAGCACCGGCCGCCTGGAGCGCATCGAGCGCGGACCGCGCAGCGCTGCCCGTGGGGTGCCGCGCAAGCGCGTGCTGGTGGTCGACGACTCGCTGACGGTGCGTGAGCTGCAACGCAAGTTGCTGGGCAACCGTGGCTACGACGTGGCCGTGGCGGTCGATGGCATGGATGGCTGGAACGCCCTGCGTGGCGAGGACTTCGACCTGCTGATCACCGACATCGACATGCCGCGCATGGACGGCATCGAGCTGGTGGGCCTGGTGCGCCGCGACCAGCGCCTGCAATCGTTGCCGGTCATGGTGGTGTCATACAAGGATCGCGAGGAAGACCGCCGGCGTGGACTTGACACAGGAGCCGACTACTATCTGGCAAAGGCCAGTTTCCACGATGATGCGTTGCTCGACGCCGTGGTGGAGTTGATCGGAGGTGCACAGGGATGAGAATCGCCATCGTCAACGACATGCCCATGGCTGTGGAAGCCCTGCGCCGGGCGCTGGCATTCGAGCCGGCGCACCAGGTGGCCTGGGTGGCCGCCAATGGCGCCGAGGCCGTGCAACGCTGTCGCGAACAGACCCCCGACCTGATCCTGATGGACCTGATCATGCCGGTGATGGACGGGGTGGAAGCGACCCGGCAGATCATGGCCAGCACGCCGTGCGCCATCGTCATCGTCACCGTGGACCGCATGCAGAACGTGCACCGGGTGTTCGAGGCCATGGGCCACGGCGCCCTGGATGTGGTCGATACGCCCCCCCTGGGTGCTGGCGACCCGCGTGAGGCGGCGGCGCCGCTGCTGCGCAAGATCTTCAATATCGGCTGGCTGATAGGCCAGCAGAGCCTCGGTACCACCAGCCCGCTGGGCGCACCCCCGCGCATTGCGGCCAAGCGGCCTGGGCTGGTGGCCATCGGTTCATCGGCAGGTGGGCCCGCGGCCCTGGAAATGCTGCTCAAGCGCCTGCCGCACGACTTTCCCGCCGCCATCGTGCTGGTCCAGCATGTCGACCAGGTCTTCGCCGCCGGCATGGCCGAGTGGCTCGGCGGCGCATGCCGGCTACCGGTGCGCCTGGCCCGTGAGGGCGAGCCCCCGCAGCCCGGGCAGGTGTTGCTGGCCGGCACCAACCATCACATCCGCCTGTTGAAGAATGGCCAGCTGGCCTACACCGCCGAGCCGGTGAATGAAATCTACCGTCCCTCGATCGATGTGTTCTTCGACAGCGTCGCCCGTTTCTGGAGCGGCGAGGCCGTGGGCGTGCTGCTGACCGGCATGGGCCGCGATGGCGCCCAGGGCCTGAAGCTGATGCGCCAGCAAGGTTGCCTGACCATCGCCCAGGACCAGCAGAGCAGCGCAGTGTATGGCATGCCCAGGGCCGCCGCGGCGATCGACGCCGCGGTGGAAATCTGCCCGCTGGAGCGCATCGCCGACCGACTGATGAACCTCTTTCCTCTATGAAGCCCCGTATTGTTTCACGCCGCCTGGGCGGCAGTGACCTGGTGACTACGCATGAATGATCTACCGATCCACGGTTTCACGACCACCCACCAAAACTCGGCGATGGTCCTGCTGGTCGACGACCAGGCGATGATCGGCGAGGCGGTGCGTCGTGGCCTGGCGCAGGAAGAGAACATCGACTTCCACTTCTGCGCCGATCCGCACCAGGCGGTCGCCCAGGCCGTGCGGCTCAAGCCGACGGTAATCCTCCAGGACCTGATCATGCCGGGCCTGGACGGCCTGACGCTGGTGCACGAATACCGCAACAACCCGGCCACCCAGGACATCCCGATCATCGTGCTGTCGACCAAGGAAGACGCACTGGTCAAGAGCGCGGCCTTTGCCGCCGGGGCCAACGACTACCTGGTCAAGCTGCCGGACACCATCGAGCTGGTGGCGCGCATCCGCTACCACTCGCGCTCCTACCTGACCCTGCTGCAGCGCGACGAGGCCTACCGGGCCTTGCGCGTGAGCCAGCAGCAGTTGCTCGACACCAACCTGGTGCTGCAACGGCTGATGAACTCCGACGGCCTGACCGGGCTGTCCAACCGCCGTCACTTCGATGAATACCTCGAGCTCGAGTGGCGCCGGGCCATGCGCGAGCAGAGCCAGCTGTCGCTGCTGATGATCGACGTCGACTACTTCAAGTCGTACAACGACACCTTCGGCCACCTGGCCGGCGACGAAGCCTTGCGCCGCGTGGCCGAGGCCATCCGCGGCTCCTGCTCGCGGCCCACCGACCTGCCGGCGCGCTACGGCGGCGAGGAGTTCGCCCTGGTACTGCCCAGCACCTCGCCGGGCGGCGCGCGGCTGATCGCCGAGAAGCTGCGCCAGATGGTGCTCGCCCTGGACATCGCGCACACCTCGCCCCGCGCCGACTCCAGGCTCAGCGTCAGCATCGGCCTGGCCACCCAGACACCGGCCATCGGCACGACCTGCCGGCAATTGATCCTGGCGGCGGACAAGGGCCTGTACATGGCCAAGAACCAGGGGCGCAACCAGGTCGGGATCGCCTGAAGCAAGCCCCAAGCCGCAAGCGGCAGGCGGCAGGCGGGCGCTGGACCCTCTTGTCGCTTGTGGCTTGCCGCTTGACGCTTCAACTCAGTTATACTCTGCGGCTTTTCACCGAATCCGCACGAGAGCTGCCCGCCCATGGAAATCAATCCGATCCTGAACACCATCAAGGACCTGACCGAGCGTTCCGAGTCAATTCGGGGGTATCTTTGACTACGATCAAAAGCATGACCGCCTGATCGAAGTCAACCGCGAGCTCGAAGACCCGAACGTCTGGAACAAGCCCGAGTACGCCCAGGAGCTGGGCCGCGAGCGCGCCGCCCTGGCGCTGATCGTCGAGACCCTGGACACGCTGTCCGGTGGCCTGGCCGATTGCCGCGACCTGCTGGACATGGCCGTCGA
>JAQZAY010000475.1 GCA_029239415.1 Pseudomonas sp.
GGGTTCACGCGCATCGATCACATAGAGGCCGGCGTCACTGGCGAGCAATTGGCGCAGCACCTTGGCCTCCTGCTCGAAGCGCTGGCGAGCCTCGCTGCCGTCGAGAAAGCGCTCGACCCGTGAAGGGCCGTCCAGTCGCTCGCCGGGGCGATCCAGCCGCTCCAGGTAGTCCAGCAGCGCGATCGCATCCTCCAGGCCAGGGGTGTCGTACAGCTCCATCAGCGCCTGACCGTCGACCGACAGGCGCGCACCTTCGACATGGCGGGTGGTGCTCGGGCGATGGGAGACCTCGCCAAAGCCGACATCCCGGGTCAGCGTGCGCAGCAGCGAGGTCTTGCCCACGTTGGTGTGGCCGACCACGGCCAGTGTCAGCGGCTCAGTCATGCCCATGCTCCAGCCACGTCAGCGGGGAAGTCGAATCCGCAGGCAATCCCAGTTGCTCCAGGGCCTGATGCCAGTCGTCCAGGCGCGCCGGGTCGACGGGCAGGTCCGGCGCGGCAGGCAGCAGCCAGATGCGTGTGTCGCCGGCCGTACGCGCCAGCTCCGCCAGCAAGGCCAGACTGCCGCGATCGGGCGAGCGCAAGGGGTCGCAGGCCACCAGCAGGCGCGCGGGTGGATACTGGCTCAGTTGCTCGAGCAAGCGGTGGCGTGAGGCACGGTTGTCGAGCACGCCGGCCTCCGTGATGCCGGCCGGCAGGCTGGGTGGCCAGGGGCGCTGGTCATCCAGCTCCAGGCCGACCAGCACGGCGCCTCCTGCCGAGGACGCCGCCGGTGCCGCCTGCACCTGGTGCAGGCGCTCGGGCGCGGCATCCTGGACGCCCAGCCGTTCGCTGCTCGGCATCAGGTGGGTACGCAACTGGCCATAGGCAGGCTGATCGAGGTCGAGCGTCAGGCGATCGCGCCCCCGGCGCCAGCGCCACAGGCAGAGCACGGCGAGCACCAGGCGCGGCAGGATGCCGTACACCACCAAGACGCCCAGCAGCCAGCCAGCCCAGGCCTGGCGTGCCAGGTCGAACGACGGTCGATCAGCGCCGCTGCCGCGGATCATGCTCACGTCCGGGACGCTGAAACCCAGCCAGGCAGGCACGGCACCCAGGGCCTGGGTCAGGCTGACGAAGGTGTCGCTGCCCAAAATGGTGGTTTCCCAGACGAAACCATAACGGCGGGTCGCCAGCAGTGCCAGCGCCATGACCAGGGCCGTGCTCAGCGCCAGCAGCCACAGCCCGTGCACCAGCAAGCCAAGCAGCCAGCGGTCCAGGCGCTGGCGCTGCAGCAGGACCAGCAAGGCAGGCGCCAGTTGAGCGGCCTTGGCATCGCGGGCCAGGCGCGCACTGAGCCACAACCACAAGCGCCCCAGCCCCTCGCCGTGCGCGCCCGAGAGGGAAAACCCGATGGCCCAGCCCAGCAACAGCAGCAGGTTGACCCCGAGCAGGCTGCCCAGGGCCCAGAAGACATTGACCGGGCGCTGTCCATCGCCCAGCGCGGCGAATGCCAGGCCGGCGCCACTGAACAGCGCCAGCAGCATCAACCCCAGCAGGGCGAGACGCGCCCCTTGCTTCCAGTGACGCAGGGCATCGACCAGGCCGTCACGGTCCGCCAGCCACAAGGCGCGGCGCTGGATGCGCGTGGTCAGGTCGCCGCCCTGGTGGCGCGCATGGCGGTTGGCTTCCTGATCGTCCAGCGGGCCGGCCTGCGCTTCACGCAAACGCACCGCTTCGGTCAGCCAGTGTGTATCGAGTTCGGTCAGTTCAGTCACAGCGGCTTCCGTCGGACAGTCCAGGCCACAGCATAACCCAGGCGTTCCTCCATCGGCTTTGCTATCCTCGGACCCATGAAGACCTCACTCCCCCTCAGCCTGATCGCGGCGCTCGCCGAGAACCGCGTCATCGGCATCGACAATCGCATGCCGTGGCATCTGCCAGGCGACTTCAAGTACTTCAAGGCCGTCACGCTCGGCAAGCCGATCATCATGGGACGCAAGACCTGGGATTCCCTGGGGCGCCCGCTGCCAGGCCGGTTGAACCTGGTCGTCAGCCGGCAGCCGGCCCTGCAGCTCGAAGGCGCCGAGGTGTTCTCGTCGTTGGCCGAAGCCATCGGCCGGGCCGACGCGTGGGCGAGGGAGCAGGGCGTCGAGGAACTGATGCTGATCGGCGGGGCGCAGTTGTATGCGCAGGCGCTGGAGCAGGGTGTGGTCGATCGCCTGTACCTGACGCGAGTGGTCTTGCAGCCGGAGGGTGACGCCTGGTTTCCGCCGTTCGATGAGGCGCAGTGGCAGTTGTCGTCTGACCAGCTGCAAACGGAAGAGGGCCGGCCGGCCTACCGCTTCGAGGTCTGGGACAAGCGCTGACCGTTTTTCGGCTGGCGCACTCGGGCGAGTGCGCCAGCGGTCCTTCTCTTAGCCCGTCTGGGTCAGCTCGGCCCGCTCTTCAGTCAGCAGCACCTGCCGATCGGTCTGGCCCAGCAACTGGCTGGTGACCACGCCCGCTGCCATCGAACCGTTCACGTTGAGCGCCGTGCGACCCATGTCGATCAGCGGCTCGACCGAGATCAGCAGCGCCACCAGCTCGACCGGCAGACCCATGGCCGGCAGCACGATCAGCGCGGCGAAGGTCGCACCGCCGCCGACGCCGGCCACGCCCACCGAACTCAGGGTGACGATGGCCACCAGGGTCGCGATCCACCACGGGTCCAGCGGGTCGATGCCGACCACGGGTGCGACCATCACCGCCAGCATGGCCGGGTACAGGCCGGCGCAGCCATTCTGGCCGACCGTGGCACCGAAGGAGGCCGAGAAGCTGGCGATCGACTGCGGCACGCCCAGGCGCAAGGTCTGCGCCTCGATGTTCAGCGGAATGCTGGCCGCG
>JAQZAY010000476.1 GCA_029239415.1 Pseudomonas sp.
TGTTGCGTCCAGCGCCGAAGGGCCTGGCAGCGCCGTCGCGGCGCTCATCCTCGACGAGTTCCGTGCAGCCCTGGGCGAGCCAGGCATGACCGCGGCCGATGATTTCTTCGACTTTGGCGGCCATTCTCTGCTGGCCACGCGCATCATCGGCAAGCTGTCGGCCACCCATGGCATCGACGTGCAGTTCAACGATTTCTTCAGCGCCTCCTCGGCCGCCGCGCTGGCCGCGCGTGCGCGGGTACGTGGCCAAGTCGCCACGGCAACGACTGCCATGCCGGCTCAAGTGCTGCACCAGGCACCGTTCGCACCCGCCCAGGCCTCACTGGGTCGCGCCTACGCGGCCTTCGAGTTCGGCACCCTCTTCAACCTGCCGTTTGCCTTGGAATTTCTGGACCAGGTCGATGAGCCGGTCTTCGAGCAGGCGCTTCGCGACCTGGTCGAGCGGCACGCCAGCCTGCGGACCACCTTCCACTTCGAGGACGGCGAGGCCTTCCAGCGACTGGTCCCGGTGACAGAGCTGGCGCGGTACAAGTGGTTCTGGCCAAGCCACGACAGCCAGGGCGCTACCCTGGCCAGCGAAGCCACGCACAGGTTCGACCTGGCCCATGAGCTGCCGTTGCGCGTGCGCTTCTTCCATGACCCGCGGCGCCAGCGGCAGACCCTGTCGTTGCTGGTCCACCACATGGCCATCGATGAATGGTCGCTGAACGTGATGATGGAGGAGCTGGCCCAGGCCTACCTTGCCCGCGCCGCCGACAAGGTTCCCGTCTGGAGCGCCCCGGCCCCTTCGTTCCACGAGTATGCCGTCCAGGCGCAGGCCGCCGGCATCAACCCGCAGCATCTTGCCTACTGGACCGACATGCTGCGCGATGCCACCCGTGGCCTGGCCCTGCCTGCCGCCGGGCCTGTGTCCAGCCTGCCTGCCGCAACGGCCTCCACCCAGGCCCGATGGTTCGAGATCAAGCCAGGCCAGGCCATCACCGACAACCTCTACAGCTTCGCCCGGCAGAATGGCTCGTCGCTGTTTGGCGTGGTGTACACCGCGATTGCACTGGCCCTGCACAAGGTCGGTGGCCTGCAGGAGCTGGTGATCGGCACCTCGGCCTCGGGGCGCACCGACCCTGCGTACTACGACACGGTCGGCTACTTCACCACCATGGTGGCGCACCGTGTGCAGTTCGACCGGCAGCAGGCCGTCGGCGCCCTGGTCGAGCATGTCAGCAGCCTGATCAACGACTCCATGGCCTATGCCGATGTCCCGATGGAGCAGATCCAGCAAGCATTGGGCATGCCGGCCGAGGACGGCCTGCTGTTCGATGTCTACATCCAGATCCACGCCAACAATGCCCTGAACGGCGCCTTGGCCACGCCCGAGGCGGGCAGGATCCGCTACCGGCAGATCGACCCGGATAAGAACCAGTCGATGTTCGGCATCCAGTTCGAGATCATGGAAAGCCTGATCGATGGCCAGCGCTCGCTGCGCCTGGTGGTCACCTACCGCACTGATCGCTACAGCCCAGGGCAGATGGCACGGGTTGCTGGGGCGATCGAGCAGGTGATGGCCTTGTTCGCGAGCGGTGACGCGGCGTCCGTGAAGGTCGAGCACGTTCCTGCCTGAGGCGATTGATGCCCCGATGGCCGGCAGGTGACTGCCGGCCATCGGTATGCAAGAAGTGCCTGGGCCTGCTCAGGCTTCATGCATGCCATAACGCTGGAACGCCGAGCGCTTGGGCAGGCGGTAATGCGGGTGGCCCAATAGCTGGTTGACGATCGTCGCGTTGCGAACGGCGGCGACCCCCAGGTCGGGCGAGCCGACGCCATGCTGGAAGATCTCCGCGTTCTGCACGAAGACCTGTCCGCCACCGGCATCGCAACGGCGCGCGGTGAAATCCTCCTGCACGATGCAGTCGCCGTGCTCATCGGTTGCCAGCACGCTACCCTTCAGGCGCTCGAACCACGCCGGCCAGGCATGCCCGTATCCCGTGGCCGCGACGATCGCATCGGCCGCCAGTGCGCTGGTCTGGCCCAGTTCGCGATGCCGGTAGGTGATCCGCAAGTGCCCGCCAGTATCCTCCACGCGCTCGACCTCGCAGTTCGACAGTAGCGTCAGGCCCGGGTTGGCCCCGCCAATCGAGCGCTCGTAGATCAGGTCATAGATGTCGGCGATGGTCGAGAAACTGATGCCCTTGTACAGCAGTCCTTGCCCGGCGACGATGTCGCGGCGCCGCTCGCGTGGGATGCTGTGGAAGTACTCCATGTAGGAAGGGGTGAAGCATTCCTGGCCAAGCTTGGAGTACTCCATCGGGTGGAAGCCCGGCGAGCGTGTGATCCAGCGAATCGATGCACCTGCCGCGACCCGATCCGGCGTCAGCTCGTTGAACAGGGCCAGCACGCACTCGGCCGCGCTTTGCCCGGAGCCGATCACCGTGACGTGCTGGCACTGCGCAAGTTGCGCCTGGCGCTTGCCGAATTCCGCGGAATGCATGATCGGCGCCGAGCTCCTGACCTGCGCCCAATGCGGCAGCAGGGGCGTGGTACCGATGCCGACTGCCAGGTGCTGGCTGTGATAATGGCGCTTGAAGCCCGACACGGACTGGCTCTCGATCACAAAGCGCCCGGCGCTGGCATCGTAGCGAACATCGCAGACTTCCTCGCCGAAATGGCAAGCGGCCAGCTGTTCGGCGGCCCAGCGGCAGTAATGATCGTATTCGCGGCGCGGGACCTGGAAATTGTCGTAGTAGTAGAACTGGTACAGGCGGTCGTGCTGATGCAGGTAGTTCAGGTAGCTCAGTTGATGAGTGGGGTCGGCCATCGAGACCAGGTCTGCGAGAAACGGCACTTGCAGCGTGGT
>JAQZAY010000477.1 GCA_029239415.1 Pseudomonas sp.
CGATCTCGCGAGGAACAGCGCCTTGGGATAGGTGCGCCGCACGTCGCGCACTTCCTCGGCGAGATTGGCGGAGGTTTCGAAACCGACATAGGAATAAAAGGCCAGCAGCGCACCGGCCAGCACGGCGGTCGCAGGCGGATGGCCGCCGAAGTCGAGCAGCCGGGCAGTCTCGCCCTGCCCCTGGCCGCACAACAGCGCCACGGCAACGATGACCAGCACCAGGCCACTGAGCTCGACCAGCGTCATGAGCAGGTTCGCGCTCAACGATTCCTTGATGCCGCGCAGGTTCAGCGCAGCGATCAGCACCAGGAACAGCGGCGCAAGCACCTGGACGGGCCAGTCGAGAAACACCTGCAGGTATTGGCCACCAAAGGCGAGCGCCAGCCCGGCCGCGCTGGTGATGCCGGCGGCCAGCATGGCGAACCCTACGAGAAACGACAGGATCGCAGAGCCGAAGGCCCGCTGGGCGAAGACCGCGGCGCCACCGGCACGGGGATACTTGCTCACCAGCTCCGCGTAGGAGGCGGCCGTCAGCATCGCGAAGACCAGGCCCAGGCACAGTGGCGCCCAGATGGCCCCGCCCGCGCGGTCGGCAATGGCACCCGCCAACGCATAGACGCCGGCGCCCAGTACGTCCCCCAGGATGAAGAAGACCAGCAGTGGGGTGGTGATCACGCGCTTGAGGGCATGCGGGTCAGCGTTATTCATGGGCAATTCCGATGATAGGACAGAAGATGCAGCGGCACGCATGTGGAGGATGCCGAAGCCTTGATGTAATGACCCGATCTCCGGCCAAGGGGTTCAAGCGCGGCCACACGATCTGTGACAACATGGGGCCCTGTCAAAAAGAGAGCGCCACATGGACTTGCAACACCGAAATAACCTGAAGGCCATGGGCGAAGGTGCCGCCACGCTGATCTTTTCCCATGGATTCGGATGCGACCAGTCCATGTGGAACTACCTGCTTCCGCACTTTTACGGGCGTTTTCGCGTGGTCACCTACGACCTGGTCGGCGCGGGCAACTCCGACCTGGCGGCGTATGACCGGGACAAGTACGACTCGCTGGATGGCTATGCGCAGGACCTCAACGAAATCATCCAGGCGCATGCCGTCGGCCCGGTGGTCCTGGTCGGGCACTCGGTCAGCGCAATGATCGGCGTACTGGCCGACCGGCAGCGCCCTGGCCGGATCGCCGCCCATGTCATGATCGGTCCTTCCCCGTGCTACATCGACTCCGGCGACTACACCGGTGGCTTCAAGCCCGAGGATATCCAGTCGCTGCTCGACACACTGGACAGCAACTACCTGGGTTGGTCCAGCACCATGGCGCCCGTGATCATGGGTGCTCCCGGGCAACCGGCGCTGAGTGACGAGCTGAGCAACAGCTTCTGCCGGACCGATCCGGAGATCGCCAAGCAGTTCGCGCGCGTGACGTTCCTGTCCGACAATCGCCAGGATGTTGCCGGTCTCGAGACACCGGTGCTGCTCCTGCAGTCCACCGACGACCTGATCGCGCCGATTGCCGTGGGTGAATACCTGCATGCCATGCTGCCCAACAGCGTGCTCTGCATCGTGCCCAATATCGGTCATTGCCCGCACATGAGCGCGCCGCATGCATGCTCCGAAGCGATGGACGCTTTCCTCGCGCCCTGGACGGGCCTTCATGTCGACTGATCAGCCTGCATTGCCGGGCGCGGAGGAGCTGTTCGAGCAAGCCCCGTGCGGGCTGGTCGTCACCGCCGAGGATGGCACCATCCTGCGCGGCAACCGCACGTTCTGCACCTGGATCGGCATCCTGCCTGCAGAGCTGGCAGGCAAGCGCCTGCAGGAACTGCTGACCATGGGCGGTCGAATCTTCCACCAGACTCATTGGGCGCCACTGATGAGGATGCAAGGCTCGGTCGCCGAAGTGAAACTCGACATGCTGCACCGCGATGGCCACGCCGTGACCATGCTGCTCAACGGGGTGAGGCGCGAGCATCCGGGCGGGGTGTTCTATGAGCTCGCCCTGTTCAGCACCGTGGAGCGCGATCGGTACGAGCGCGAGCTGCTCAGCGCCCGCAAGCGCGCCGAGGAGCTGCTGCATGAAAAGATCGCCGCACAGACCGCGCTGCAACAGGCCAAGACCGAACTGGCCGCTGCCTACGAAAAGACCCAGCGTAGAGCGCTGTTCGCCGAGCAGATGGTGGGCATTGCCAGTCATGACCTCAAGAACCCGCTGACGGCGATCAAGATGGCCGCGCAGTTGCTGGCGCGGGGCGAGCGGTCAGTGAGAGAAAGCCAGCTGATCAGCCATATAGGCACCTCGTCCGAGCGTGCCCAACGCATGATTGCCGACCTGCTCGACTTCACACGGGTTCGAGTGGGGCATGGCATCGTCGCCAACCGCCGCCCGCTGGATCTGCACATGATCGCCAGGCAGAGCGTGAGCGAGCTGCGCATAGCATTCCCTCAGGCCACGCTGCTGCATGTTTGCAAAGGTGAAGGCGTCGTCGAGCTTGACCCCGATCGGACCCAACAGATGATTGGAAACCTGGTGGCCAACAGCGTCGCCTATGGCGATCCCCAACGCCCCGTCACCGTTGCCACCGAGCTGACGGCGGACCTCGCGGTGATTTCGGTGCACAACCACGGCCCGGCGATCCCCGAGTCATCCATCCCGGGACTGTTCGAGCCCATGACGCGTGCCAGCGAGCGCGACGACAGCGTGAGGTCCGTGGGCCTGGGTCTGTTCATCGTCAGGGAAATCGCTCTGGCGCATGGCGGAGAGGTGGCTGTCAGTTCGCAGGCGGACACGGGTACGACCTTTACCATTCGCATACCTTTGGTCAATGCCTGAGGGAAGCAG
>JAQZAY010000478.1 GCA_029239415.1 Pseudomonas sp.
CGACGACGTGATCCCACTGATGGCCGCCGGCAAGATCCTGCCGTACCTGGACATCCCGTTCCAGCACGCCAGCCCGAAAGTGCTCAAGTCGATGAAGCGCCCGGCCTTCGAGGACAAGACCCTGGCGCGCATCAAGAAATGGCGCGAGCAGTGCCCGGAACTGATCATCCGCTCGACCTTCATCGTAGGCTTCCCGGGCGAGACCGAAGAAGACTTCCAGTACCTGCTCGACTGGCTCAGCGAAGCCCAGCTCGACCGCGTCGGCTGCTTCCAGTACTCGCCGGTCGAAGGCGCCCCGGCCAACGACCTGGGCCTGGCCGAAGTGCCGGACGAGATCAAGCAGGATCGCTGGGACCGCTTCATGGCCCACCAGCAGGCCATCAGCGCCGCACGCCTGCAGCAGCGCATCGGCCGGGAGATCGAGGTGCTGATCGACGAGGTCGAGGAGCAGGGCTCGGTCGGCCGCAGCTTCTTCGATGCCCCGGAAATCGACGGCAGCGTGTTCATCGACGGCGACCACGGCTTCAAGCCAGGCGACAAGGTGCGCTGCCGCGTGGTCGATGCCGATGAGTACGACCTGTGGGCCGAGCCGGTCTGAGACCGGTCCCGGCATTTGCGCCTATCGGCGCAAATGCGGTTCATCAGGCTGCCTGGGCAGGTACAATGGGCGTCTTATTCCCTGCATTGCGACTGCCCTCATGTCTGAACCTGTCCGCCTCTCCAAACGTCTCATCGAACAGCTCGGCTGCTCGCGCCGTGAAGCCGAGCTGTATATCGAGGGAGGTTGGGTCTCGGTCGATGGCGTGGTGGTCGAGCAGCCGCAGTTCAAGGTCGACGACCAGCGCGTCGAGCTGCTGCCCGGTGCCCGTGCCGAAGCCCTGGAACCGGTGACCCTGCTGCTCCACCAGCCAGCAGGACTGGATATCGAGGCCGCCCGGGCCAGCCTGGCCATGAGCACCTTCGCGGACATCCAGCCGCAGACCCTGCGCCCGCTGCACGGCCACCTGCTGCGCCAGGAATGCGTGGCGCCCTTGCAACCAGGTGCCAGCGGCCTGCAGGTGTTCACCCAGGACTGGCGGGTAACCCGCAAGATCAACGCCGACCTGGCGCGTCTCGAGCAGGAGTACATCGTCGAGGTGCGTGGCGAGGCCTCGCCGCAGGCCCTCGAGCGCCTCTCCCGTGGCCTGGTGCGCAAGGGCCGCGAGCTGCCCAAGGCCAAGGCCAGCTGGCAGAACGAGACCCACCTGCGCCTGGTGTTGAAGAATCCCCAGCAGGGCCAGATCGCCGAGCTGTGCGCAAGCGTGGGCCTTGAGGTGGTCGGCATGCGCCGCATCCGCCTGGGCGGCGTCAGCATGGGCAAGCTGCCGCTGGGCCAGTGGCGCCATGTGGCAAGCACCCAGAAGTTTTAGCAACACGCCCGCGCCACGCAGGCGCGGTGCCTGAACAGGATCGTCTTATGAACCACAACGATGTATTGCGCAGCCTGCGCTACATGATCAACGTCAATGATGCCCAGATGGTCGAGATCATCGGCCTGTCGGGGCTCAAGGTCGCGCTCGCCGACGTGGCCGCCTACCTCAGGAAGGAAGAAGAGCCAGACTTCGTGCGCTGCCCCGACCGGGTCATGGCCCACTTTCTTGACGGCCTGGTGATCCACAAGCGCGGGCGTGACGAAAGCCGTCCGCCCTTGCCGGTCGAAGTGCCGGTGACCAACAACAGCATCCTCAAGAAGCTGCGGGTGGCCTTCGAGCTCAAGGAAGACGACCTGCACGCCGTGCTCAAGGCGGCGAACTTCCCGGTGTCCAAGCCGGAGCTCAGCGCGTTGTTCCGCAAGGTTGGCCACGAAAACTTCCGGCCCTGCGGCGACCAGCTGCTGCGCAATTTCCTCAAGGGCCTGACCCTGCGCGTGCGTGGCTGATCGTTGATGAGCCATAGCGTTTCGCCGGTCGGCATCGTGCGCTCCTGCTTCAAGGAAAAGTTCGCGATTCCCAGGCAGCCGCAACTGGCGCCGGCGGCCCGCGGCGTGCTCGAACTGCTGCCGCCGTTCGACCAGGGCGATGCCGTGGCGGGCCTCGAGCAGGTCAGCCACGTATGGCTGCTGTTCCTGTTCCACCAGGCGCTGGAAGACAAGCCACGGCTGAAGGTGCGTCCGCCGCGCCTGGGCGGCAACAAGTCGATGGGGGTCTTCGCCACGCGCGCCACGCACCGGCCCAATGGCATTGGCCAATCGGTGGTGCGCCTGGAAGGCGTCGAGCCGGGGCGCCTGCTGCTGTCGGGGATCGACCTGCTGGACGGTACGCCGGTGCTGGATATCAAGCCCTACGTCCCCTATGCCGACAGCATTGCCGATGCCAGCAACCAGATGGCCAGCGAGGCGCCCGAGCCTATCGCCGTGGAGTGGAGCGACGCTGCCCTGCCCCAGGCCCGGGAGCAGGCGTTGCGCCTGGGCGAGCCATTGGTGGAACTGGTCGAGCAGTGCCTGGCGCAGGATCCACGGCCGGCCTACCAGGTACCGCTGCCCGAGCGGGTGTATGGCGTGAAGTTCTGGGACGTGCAGGTGCGCTGGCACTATCCGCGGCCGGACAGGATCCGGGTGCTGGAAGTGGTGCTCGAGAGTTGATCTGAGCTGTGTGAACCGTACTGGGGCCGCAGAGCGGCCCCAATCAGTGGTTTTTCTGGGCGACCTGGCCGCTTACTTCTCGACGAAGGCGCGCTCGATCAGGTAGTCGCCCGGCTCGCGCATGCGTGCCGAGATCTTCAGGCCGAAGCTGTCGAGCACTTCGCTGGTCTCGTCGAGCATGCTCGGGCTGCCGCAGATCATCGCGCGGTCGTCCTGCGGGTTGATC
>JAQZAY010000479.1 GCA_029239415.1 Pseudomonas sp.
GGGCTTGAGGTAGTGACCGGTGTAGGATTGCTTCATCTCGGCGACCTGCTCGGGCGTGCCTACTGCGATGATCTGGCCGCCTTTGGACCCGCCTTCTGGCCCCAGGTCGACCAGCCAGTCCGCTGTCTTGATGACATCCAGGTTGTGCTCGATCACCACCACTGTATTGCCGTGGTCGCGTAGGCGATGGAGCACGTCCAGCAGTTGCTGGATATCGGCGAAGTGCAGGCCAGTGGTGGGCTCGTCGAGTATGTAGAGGGTCTTGCCAGTGTCACGCTTGGACAACTCGCGCGATAGCTTGACTCGCTGCGCTTCACCGCCGGACAGCGTGGTAGCCGACTGACCCAGCTTGATATAGGACAGACCGACATCCATGAGTGTCTGCAGTTTGCGCGCAAGGGCCGGCACCGCATCGAAGAATTCCCGAGCTTCCTCGATGGTCATCTCCAACGTCTCGTGGATGTTCTTGCCCTTGTATTTGATCTCCAGCGTTTCACGGTTGTAGCGCTTGCTCTTGCACACGTCGCATGGAACGTAGATGTCAGGCAGGAAGTGCATTTCGACTTTGATCAAGCCATCGCCCTGACAGGCCTCGCAACGACCGCCCTTGACGTTGAACGAGAAGCGCCCCGGACCGTAGCCGCGCGAGCGCGATTCCGGGACCCCGGCGAACAATTCGCGGATCGGTGTGAACAGCCCGGTATAGGTGGCCGGGTTGGAGCGCGGTGTGCGTCCGATCGGGCTCTGGTCGATGTCGACCACTTTGTCCAGGTGCTGCAGCCCATTGATGCTGTCATGCGCCGAGGCCTCGAGGGTAGTTGCCCCATTGAGAGCGGTGGCACTGAGCGGGAACAGGGTGTTGTTGATCAGCGTCGACTTGCCTGAACCTGAAACGCCAGTGACGCAGGTCAGCAAGCCGATGGGGATCTCGAGGTCGACATTGCGCAGGTTGTTGCCGCGGGCGCCCTTGAGTATCAGCGAAAGTTTCTTGTTGCGAGGCGTGCGTTTGGCCGGCACGACGATTTTCACGCGGCCGGACAGGTACTTGCCGGTCAGCGAGTCTGGGTGGTCCATGACCTCTTGGGCTGTGCCCTGGGCGACGATATGTCCACCGTGGACACCGGCCCCGGGGCCAATGTCGACCACGTAGTCGGCCAAGCGAATGGCGTCCTCGTCATGTTCGACGACGATGACGGTGTTGCCAATGTCGCGCAGGTGCTTGAGCGTGCCGAGCAGGCGATCGTTGTCACGCTGATGCAGGCCGATGGACGGCTCGTCGAGGATGTACATCACGCCTACCAGGCCCGCACCGATCTGGCTCGCCAGACGGATACGCTGAGCTTCGCCGCCGGACAGCGTGTCGGCACTGCGGTCCAGGGTCAGGTAGTCCAGGCCAACGTTGACCAGGAACTGCAGACGCTCGCGGATTTCCTTGAGGATCTTGTCGGCAATTTCGCCCTTGCGTCCAGTCAGGCTGAGGCTGCCGAAATAATCGGTGGCATCGCCGATCGGCAGGCCGGTGACCGCCGGCAGGGTTTTCTCGCCAACCCATACATGGCGGGCCTCGCGGCGCAGGCGAGTGCCACGGCAATCCGGGCAGGGCTGGGTGCTGAGAAACTTGGCCAGCTCTTCACGCACGCTGGTCGACTCGGTCTCGCGGTAGCGGCGTTCGAGGTTGGGCACGATGCCCTCGAACGGGTGGGAACGCTTGACGATGTCGCCGCGATCGTTGAGGTAACGGAAATCGACGTTGTGGGTGCCGCTGCCGCTGAGGATGACTTTCTGCTGATCGGCCGGCAGCTCGTTGAACGGCACGTCCAGGCTGAACTGATAGTGGCTCGCCAGCGATCCGAGCATCTGGAAGTAGTAGACGTTGCGCCTGTCCCAGCCGCGGATCGCGCCCTCGGCCAGGGTGAGGTCACCGTTCACTAGGCGCTTGTTGTCGAAGAACTGCTTTACGCCCAGGCCATCGCAGGTCGGGCAGGCACCGGCGGGGTTGTTGAAGGAGAACAGCTTGGGTTCCAGCTCGCTGATCGCGTGGCCGCAGATCGGGCAGGCAAAGCGCGCGGAGAAGATGATCTCTTCGAACGGTTCGTCGTCCATCGAAGCGACCAAGGCAATGCCGTCGGCCAGCTTCAAGGCCGTCTCGAACGATTCGGCCAGGCGCTGTTGCAGATCGGCGCGCACCTTGAAGCGGTCCACGACCACTTCGATGGTGTGCTTCTTCTGCTTGTCGAGCTTGGGCAGCTCGTCCATTTCGTGGAGCCTGCCATTGATGCGCGCGCGCACGAAGCCTTGGGCCCGCAGCTCTTCGAAGATCGCTAGGTGCTCGCCCTTGCGTTCGCGAATGACCGGTGCCAGCAGCATCAACCGAGCACCCTCGGGCTGCGCGAGTACCAGGTCGACCATCTGGCTGACGGTCTGCGCTTCCAATGGAATGTCGTGATCCGGGCAGCGCGGCGTACCTACACGGGCGTACAGCAGGCGCAGGTAATCGTAGATCTCGGTGATGGTGCCGACGGTCGAGCGCGGGTTGTGGGACGTCGACTTCTGTTCGATGGAAATGGCTGGCGAAAGACCTTCGATGGTGTCGACATCGGGCTTTTCCATCATCGACAGGAACTGTCGGGCGTAGGCCGACAGCGATTCGACGTAGCGGCGTTGGCCTTCGGCGTAAAGGGTATCGAAAGCCAGGGAGGATTTACCCGATCCCGACAGCCCGGTGATGACAATCAGTTTGTCACGGGGCAGGGTCAGGTCGATGTTTTTCAAATTGTGGGTTCGAGCCCCACGTACCAGAATCTTGTCCAAGGCGGCCTCGCGCGGCGGG
>JAQZAY010000480.1 GCA_029239415.1 Pseudomonas sp.
TGGGCTTTGGCGCGGCGATCTTCCAGATCCTGCTGCTCGACATCGTCTTCTCGGTCGACAGCATCATCACCGCCGTCGGCATGACCGAGCACCTGCCGATCATGATCATCGCTGTGGTCAGTGCCGTGATCGTCATGCTGGTGGCCGCCGACCCGCTGGCCAACTTCATCAACGACAACCCGACCGTGGTGATGCTGGCGCTGGGCTTCCTGATCATGATCGGCATGACCCTGATCGCCGAAGGCTTCGGCGCCCATGTACCGAAGGGCTACGTGTATGCCGCGATGGCGTTCTCGACGCTGATCGAGATCCTCAACATCATGACGCGCCGTGCTCGTCTCAAGCGCGAGGCTGCAGAAGGCTGATCGTCAGGCGCCATCGGAGGATGGCGCTTGTCATGTGCGGGGGCGGCCCGAGGCAAGGCCGTCTTCCAGGAGGGAGGGCATCAAGGGTGCTAATGGGCGCTCGCGGGCCGTCGCTGCCGGCGCGCGGCGCTTGGTGGGCTCGAAGGATGCGACTGACGGCGACGCAGGATGCGCATCACGCCCCACAACATGGCGGCGGCGACACTGACCCACATACCGACAAGCATGAGAATTGCCATTGCCAGACCCATCGAAGTCACCCGTCCTCTGTCATTGAGCAAAGTCTAGCCGGTTGCCTGTGACGTTCCATTGACCGATGGTCTATCGCCTCGCTTGGCACCAAACTGCGCGCGGGCTGTACCCAGTCGCCGCGTCGTCCTATCATCGGCCCCGGTGCCGGGCGCTGCCTGCCTGGCGACAGTACAAGCGAGTGTCCATGTTGCAAGTTACCGCCAAGTCTCTCGCCGCCGCGCCGCGCCGCCTGCTGGTCGCGTGCATGGTGGCCGCCAGCCTGGCCGGTTGCGCCAGCCAGCCCGCGGCATCCCTGCAGGCGCTGCCGCAGCGTGTCGAGCTGGGCAGCGTGCCGTTCTACCGTGGCAACGCCAATCACAGCGGGGCCATGGCCCTGGCGGCGCTGCTGTCCCAGCAAGGCGTGCAGGTCACCCCTGGCCTGCTCGACAAGCCACTTGGCCTGCCCCAGGGCGCAGAAACCCTGCAAGCCAGTATCCCAAGGGCTGCGCGCGAATACGGCCTGGTCGTCTACCCGCTGGAGCCGCGTCTCGAGGCCTTGCTGGCGCAGGTTGCCGCCGGCCATCCGGTGCTGCTGCGCTACCAGGAAGGCTCGGCGTTCTGGAGTGAGCCGCGCTATGCCTTGCTGGTCGGCTATGACCGCTACAAGTCGCGGGTGCTATTGCGCTCCGGGATGAACCGGCGGCTGTCGATGGCGTTCGACGATTTCAGCTCGGCCTGGGCCAAGGAGGGGAGTTGGGCGGTGCTGGTACAACCGCCACGGCAACTGCCGGCGCAGGTCGACCGGCAGCGCTGGCTACAGGCCGCCGATGAACTGTCCCGCGCGGGGCAGGAGTTGGCCGCGCGCCAGGCGGTCAACGCCCTGGAGCGCTGACCACTGGCTGTCCGGGCGATCAGAAGCCCAGGCGGTCGCGCAGGCTGTAGTACCAGGCACCCAGGGCGCTGAACGGCACGCGCAGCATCTGACCGCCGGGGAAGGGATAGTGCGGCAGCTCGGCAAACGCATCGAATCGCTCTGCCTGGCCACGCAGGGCCTCGGCCAGGACCTTGCCCGCCAAGTGGGTGTAGGTCACGCCGTGGCCACTGCAACCTTGCGAATAATAGATGTTGTCACCCAGTCGACCGACCTGCGGCAAGCGGGACAGGGTCAGCAGGAAATTGCCTGTCCAGGCGTAGTCGATTTTCACATCCTTGAGCTGCGGGAAGGCCTTGAGCATCTTCGGCCGGATCATCGCCTCGATGTTTGCAGGGTCCCGTGCGCCATACACCACGCCGCCACCGAAGATCAGGCGCTTGTCGCCGGTCAGTCGATAGTAGTCGAGCAGGTAGTTGCAGTCCTCGACGCAGTAGTCCTGCGGCAGCAGGGTGCGCGCCAGGTCATCGCCCAGCGGTTCGGTGGTGATGACCTGGGTGCCGCACGGCATGGACTTGGCGGCCAGCTCCGGCACCAGGTTGCCCAGGTAGGCATTGCCGGCGACGATGATGAACTTCGCCCGTACCTTGCCCTGGGGCGTGTGCACCACCGGGCTGGCACCACGCTCGATGCGCACGGCGGGAGATTGCTCGTGAATGACGCCACCGAGCGACTCCACCGCAGCGGCCTCGCCCAGGGCCAGGTTCAGCGGATGGATATGGCCGCCGCTCATGTCGAGCATGCCGCCGATATAGCTGTCGCAAGCGACCACTTCGCGGATGCGCTTGCGGTCCATCAGTTCCAGCTGGGTATGGCCGTAGCGTTCCCACAAGCGTTGTTGCGATTCCAGGTGGCCCATCTGCTTGGGCGTCAGGGCGGCGAACACGCCTCCGTCCTTGAGGTCGCACTGGATGTTGTACTTGGCCACGCGCTCACGGATGATGCGCCCGCCTTCGAATGCCATGTGGCCCAGCAACTGCGCCTGTTTCGGGCCGACGGTGCGCTCTATCACATCGATGTCGCGGCTATAGCTGTTGACGATCTGGCCGCCGTTGCGGCCAGAGGCGCCAAAGCCGACCCTGGCTGCCTCGAGGACAGTCACCTTGAAGCCGTTCTCCAGGAGGAACAGGGCGCTCGACAGGCCCGTGTAGCCCGCGCCGATGACGCAGACATCCGTTTCCACCTCGCCCTGCAGCGCCGGACGTGGCGGCACCGGGTTGGCCGAGGCGGCGTAGTAGGACTGGGGGTAGGGGGTGTTGGCCATGCTGAAGGAAACCTCTGTGTTTTATTTTTAACGAATG
>JAQZAY010000481.1 GCA_029239415.1 Pseudomonas sp.
GCCTTCTCCTGGATGGCACGCAGCAACTTCACCTGCATGGTCAGCGGCAGGTCGGCCACCTCGTCGAGAAACAGCGTGCCGCCGTGGGCGGCCTGAAATAGCCCCGGCTTGTCTTCGGTGGCGCCAGTGAAGCTGCCCTTGCGATGGCCGAAGAACTCGCTCTCCATCAGTTCGGCAGGGATGGCCCCGCAGTTGACCGGGATGAACGGTCGATCCGCCCGCGGGCCTTGCTCATGGATCAGCCGGGCGACCAGTTCCTTGCCGCTGCCTGACTCGCCGCTGATGTAGACCGGCGCCTGGCTGCGCGCCAGACGGCCGATCTGCTTGCGCAGGCCAAGCATGGGGGGCGACTCGCCGAGCAGGCGCTGGTCGATGCTCGGTTCCTTGCCGGCAGGGGCGGGTGCTGGCATGCGCAGCGCGGCACCGACCAACTCGCGCAGGCGCGGCAGATCGACCGGTTTGGTGAGGAAATCGAAAGCGCCGGCCTTGAGTGCGTTGATCGCGGTATCCAGGCTGCCGAACGCGGTGATCATGGCCACCGGCACCTGGGGGTAGCGCTGCTGGATGAAGTGCACCAGATCAAGACCGGTACCGTCGGGCAGGCGCATGTCGGTCAGGCACAGGTCGAACGATTCACGGCCCAACCATTCGCGGGCCTCGGCAACATCGCGCGCACTGCGGGTTTCCAGCTTCATGCGGCCAAGGGTGATCTCCAGCAGTTCACGAATGTCCGGCTCGTCGTCCACGATCAGAATTTTTTGCCTGGCGCTCATAGTCATCCCTGTTTGCGCGGGTGGGCGAAGGTGATACGCATGCAACTCCCGCCTTTTTCACGTGCCCTGTAGTCTAGGTGGGCCTGATTGCTTTCGCACAGCTCGCGGGAAATATACAGGCCCAGCCCGGTGCCGTTGCTTTCGGTGGTGAAGAAAGGCTCGAACATGTGCTGCAACTGATCGGCGGCAAAGCCCGGGCCGTCGTCCAGCACCTCGAGGATCGGCAAACCGTTGGTCGGCTCCACGAACAGATTCAGCCAGACCTGCGCGCGGCCCTGTTGCTGGGCGCTGTAGCGCAGGCCGTTTTCCACCAGGTTGTTCAGCACCTGGGTCAACTGGTTGGCATCCATGCGCGTTTCCAGGGTGCCGTCGCTGACATACATATGCAACTGTTGGCCTGGACGGGCGGTGGTACGGAACTCACTGACGAAGTTTTCCAGCCAAGCCTTGAGGTCCAGAGGGTGCGGCGCGCTGGGGCGGCGACGCGACAGCTGCAACACGTTTTCGATGATCAGGTTCATGCGCTTGCAGTGATCCTGAATGATCTGGGTCAGGCGCCGGTCGGCGGCCGGCAGGTCTTCGGACTCCTGCAGCAACTGGCCTGCATGGCTGATGGCCCCCAGCGGATTGCGGATCTCGTGGGCGATGCTGGCCGTGAGACGACCCAGGGCAGCCAGCTTGAGCTGTTGCGCCTGCTGCGCGATCTGCGACAGGTCTTCGAGAAACACCAGCGTCTGCTGCTGCTCGCCACCGCGGCGCAGGGCAATGAAGCTGGCCTGGATCGACGCGCCGGTAGGCGAAAGCTTCAGACTCTTGACCCGCAAGGCTGGGTTGGTCTGCCACTGCAACAGACGCTCGATCAAGTCGGGGGAGTGGTCGGCGATCAGTTCGCCATTGAGCGTCATGCGCCCGAACAGGGCCAGAGCGCCCTGGTTGGCCAGTTGCACGCGCAGTTCGGTGTCCAGCACCAGAATGCCGGTGCGCATGCGCTGCAGGATCAGCGAATTCAAGGCCTCCAGGCTGGTGACGTCACTGGCGCGCTGTTCGGCCAGGTTCTCGCTGGTGCTCAGCAGTCGGCTCAGCCCCTGAACCACGAACCACACAGCGAAGCACAACACACCCAGGGTACTCGCCTGCAGGTAGTCGTTGGCGGCGGCCGGTCGGGAGATGCTCAGGTAGAACGTCAGGTAGATGATGCCGATGGTGGCGAGTGCGGCGATCAACAGGCCGAGGCGACCGCGCAGCAACAGGTTGCCCATGGCCACGGAGGCGATCATCAGGTTGCCGATGCCGCTGGGCGTGCCGCCACCGGCGTAGAACAGGCCAGCGAGCATGATCACGTCGGCGGTGGCCAGGCTGAATACCGGCAGCACCCGACGCGGGTTGCCCATCAGCACCACGACCAGGATGTTGAGAATGAGGTAGAGCCAGCTGCCGGCGCGGAACAGTTCGCCATCGGCGACTTCCAGCAGGCGGTTGTCCATGTTGCTGGAAATCAGCAGGACCAGGGACAGACCAATGGTCAAGCGGTAGAGGTGGTACAGGCGCAGCATCCGCTGCGCCTGGGCGCCGCCGAGAAACTGCGCTTCAGCGGGCACCGTTGCCGGGCCCTTGCTCCAGATGGGGCTGGCTGCAATACCAATGGCTGTCGCGGCGCAACGCGCTGTCCTCTGGCAGGTGCACGCCGCACTGGGCGCAGCGAACCATGGTCAGCGAGGCCTGCTTGTGCTCTTCGCGAGGCGCGCGGGCGGGAGTCTTGAACCTGCGCCACAGCCAGATGGCGGCGAAGACGATGGCGATCCAGAAAATCAGGCGAATCATGGGAAGGTCAGCTTTGCCAGGGAAGATGGCGCAGTGTAGGAGCGAGCCCGATGCGGAGCAAGCGGCGGGAGAGGGTAGGCCTTGGCAAGCCCTCGGTGGGTCAGACGGACCGCAGAGCAGCTTTCGCGGCCACGGACCGCTCCTACAAGGTTTGTGTGTACCACTGTAGGAGCGGTCATCGGCCGCGAAAAGGCCGGCGCGGTGTGTCAGGCAGGCCCCGGCGAAGCC
>JAQZAY010000081.1 GCA_029239415.1 Pseudomonas sp.
GGCCAGGCGGTCGTCCTCCCGGCACAGGTCGGCCTGGAACGCGATGATGTTCGGGTGCGGCGCGTGCGTACAGGCGTTGCGGCTGGCACTGACGACCGTATGGCCGGCCTGCGCCAGTTCGAGGGCCAGGGCCAGCCCGACGCGCTGGCTGGCACCGGTGACGAGGATTGGGCTGTTCATGTTCGGGGTGGTCAACTTCTACGGCTGGGCGTGAATGTCCAAAGCATACCCGAACTGCAGCCCGTTGCGCTGCCCGGCCAGGGCCGAACAGCACGAGGTTTGCTGCGCCGCCGGTGCCAATGGATGAACGTCCGACCGTTGCCCATGTTGCCTCGGGGTTTACGGCGTAGAATACCGGCTCGTAGAAGATTACCCCGGGTTTGTGTGAATGAACGAACAGGCTAGCGCATCACGCGTCGTCAGCGATCTGGATCCTGAAGTGCTGTTTCCGATCCGTGAAGTCGCCCGGCTGACGGGGATCAACCCGGTCACGCTGCGCGCCTGGGAGCGTCGTTATGGGTTGATCCAGCCCAAGCGCACCGAAAGCGGGCACAGGTTGTACTCGCAAACGGACATCGACGATGTGCGCAGCATCCTCGGCTGGCTCGATCGTGGCGTCGCGGTAAGCAAGGTGGGCCGGATCCTGGCGCGCGATCGAGCGCCGCTGGCCGGTTCCGCGCCAGCGGCCGGGCCAGACCAGCACGCGCGCCTGCAGGCCCAGGTCCGCGAGGCGGTCCGCGGGTTCGACGAAACGCGGCTCGAGCAGCTCTACGGCCTGGTGTTCGCCAGCCATGCGCTGGCCCAGGTCTTCGAGGCGGTGTTCATGCCCGTGTGGCTTGACTTGCGCCGCGCGCGCGGCGGGTTCGGGCAGACCAGCGAATGGCTGTTCCTCGACCACTTCCTGCGCGCGCGCGTGCTGCAGCGCCTGCACCTGGCGCGCGACACCCGGGCCAGACGCGTGGTGCTGGCGCCGCTGGACGAGCATGTGCCCGAGCTGGAACTGCTGGTCGCGGGCCTGCTGCTGGGCAGCGACGATGTTGCCGTGACCGTGCTGGCCCTCGGGCAGCCGCTGGACGAGCTGGCGCTGGTGTGCGAGCGCCTGTCGCCCACGGCGCTGGTGCTGTTTGCCAATCGCCCGCCGACGGCTGGGCTGGGCCGGCGGCTGTCACGCCTGGCGCTGGCGCTCGAATGCCCCCTGATGCTGGCCGGCGAGACGGCCGAGCTGGCCCAGGAGAGCCTGGTCGACTCCCAGGTCGCCTGCCTGGGCGCCGGCGCCGGGCAGATACGCCATCGCTTGCAGCAGAGTCTGGCCGGTCACCTGGATACTTGAGCGTGTAGCTCCGGGTGGGCCAGGCGATGGGCCTGGAGAATGTATTCGCGCAGGCATTCGGTTTCTTCGGGCAGGGTACGGCTCAGGTCGTAGGCTGCCAGGTGCGGGCCGATACTGCGGCGCAGCACGCCCTGGATCCTGATCGGCGACATGCCGTCGGGGGCAAAGCGCAGGCTGAACTCGGTCGGCGCCTGGGCCATGTCGCGCAGCTCCAGCAGGACCCCCTTGAAGGAAATGTCCCTCACCCAGAGCCCGCTGGGCTTGCCCTGGTCATCGAGCAGCGGGGCTTTGGTTTCCAGCGACAGGCGCCATGGGCGCAGGGTCGGTCCATCCTCGAAGATGTCAGGCGATCCCAGTTGCAGGTGCAGGGCGTGGAATTCGTCCTCGACCAGTTGCAGTGGAAAACTCAACTGCTGGTTGTTGTAGTGCGCCTGCAAGGTCACCTGGTCAGAGGCCACCAGGCGGGTCAGCAAATCCTTGAGCTGACGGTCGCCATTGAGCAGCAAGGACGCCATCGGGTCGGCCAGGTTCAGCTGCGGCGAATACTGCATGTTCTGGATGAAGTCCAGCTCGTCCTGGTTGAGAAGGGCATCGGCTTGCATGGTCGGACTCTAGGTGGCGAAGGGGGATGATGCCTTAGCGCAATGGCTGCGAGGATGGATCGCGAAGTTGCGCTTCAAGTTCCGCAAGCCGGGTGCGTGCCGCTGCCAGCTCGCGCTCCAGCTGGACCTGGTAGGTCACATCCTTCTGGATGCCGATGAAGTAGGTGCGCTGGTCGGCGGCATGGCGTACCGGCGTGATCGACAGCTCGTTCCAGAAGGCGCTGCCATCCTTGCGATAATTGCGCATCACTTCCCGGCAGGGCCTGCCTTCGGCCAGGGCGCGTCGGATCCGGGCGCGGGCCAGCTGGTCGCGATCGTCGCACTGCAGGAAACGGCAGTCCTGGTAGAGGATCTCGCTTTCCTCATAGCCGGTCAGGCGCTCGAAGGCCTCGTTGACATAGATGAGGATGGTGTCATCGCCCTCCTGTTCGGCGACCACGATGCCATCGTGGGAGGCATCGACCATGGATTGCAGCAGTTGCGCGTTGATCATGTGCACGTCACCAATAGGGAGGCGTTGTTGTTGAAGCCCGCAGATACGGCCTTTTGCCACTGGCGGATGCTAGTATCCTACGTTTTTACTCAGTTTCGGAATCCTCTGATGAAAGTCGTCGTTCTTTCTGGCTCCGTGTATGGCACCGCCGAAGAAGTTGCCCGCCACGCCGAGACCCTGCTCAAGGCCGCGGGTCTTGAGGCCTGGCATGCCGTGCGCGCCACCTTGCAGGACGTGCAGGGATTTGCCCCCGAGGCGTTCCTGGCGGTGACCTCCACCACCGGCATGGGCGAGCTGCCCGATAACCTGATGCCGCTGTTCAGCGACATGCGCGATGTATTGCCCGCCCAGTGGCGTGGCCTGCCGGGAGCGGTGATCGCGCTGGGCGATTCCAGCTATGGCGACACCTATTGCGGTGGCGGCGAGCAGATGCGCGAGCTGTTCGCCGAACTGGGCGTGCGTGAGGTCCAGCCGATGCTGCGCCTGGATGCCAGCGAGACCGTCACCCCCGAAACCGACGCCGAGCCCTGGCTGGCCGAGTTCGCGAACGCCCTGAAGGCTTGATCGGACATGTCCGGTGGCGAGCGCTGCCGGCCCCTGGCGAGGCCACCGTTCGCCACCTGACCCGCAAGGTCATCAAGCTGGCTGCCAATGCGATGCGCTGCCCCTGACTGCTGTCTAGACTGAAGTACCAAGAGAGAGCACACGTATGTGCCGAGGTGAATGCAATGACCGCAGCCACAGCCTTGCTTGATTCCAGCTTCTACCCACCCACGGGATTACTCTGATGCCTCTGGCCGAAATTCCATTGTGCGTCTGGCGTACCCGGGGTCAGAATTTCTCCTTCCGGGGCCAGAGCATCCGCTACTGGACGGCAGGGCAGGGCGAGCCCCTGCTGCTGCTGCACGGTTTCCCCACCGCCAGCTGGGACTGGCGTTATCTCTGGGCGCCACTGACGCAGCGGTTCCGGGTGATCGCCTGCGACATGCTGGGCTTCGGTGATTCGGCCAAGCCGCTCGATCACCGCTACAGCCTGCTGGAGCAGGCCGACCTGCAACAGGCGCTGCTCGCGCACCTTGGCGTCGGCGCGCCGGTGCACCTGCTGGCCCACGACTACGGCGGCAGCGTCGCCCAGGAGTTGCTGGCCCGCCACCACGAAGGGCTGGCCGATGTGGCCAGCTGCGCTTTCCTCAACAGCGGCCTGTTTCCCGAGCGCTCGCAGCCGCTGCTGATCCAGAAGCTGCTGCTCAGCCCTTTCGGCTGGCTGGTCGGGCGTTCCTTCACGCGCGATGACCTGGTGCGCAATGTCTCCCAGGTGTACGGGCCCTGCACGCACCCCAGCGAAAGCGCGCTGGACGACTACTGGAGCCTGCTGGTTTCCAATCGTGGCACGCGCGTGCTGCACAGGCTGATCGGCTACCTGTCCGAACGCATCAGGCACCGTGAACGCTGGGTGGGTGCTCTGCGACAGGGCGGTGTGCCGCTGCGCTTGATCAACGGCGTGGTCGACCCGCTGTCAGGGGCGCACATGCTCGAACGCTACCAGCAACTGGTGCCCGAGCCGGATACGGTGTCGTTGCAAGGCATCGGCCACTATCCCCACACCGAGGCGCCGGTGCAGGTATTGCGGCATTACCTGGCATTCCGTGAACAGCCCCTGAGCCACGTCCCGCAGAAAGTCGCCTGGTCTTGAGCAGGTCATGACAGCCTGGAAGCCTTGCAGGAGATGATGGCGAACCTGGGCAAGCATCCGCTGGGCTGAAGCGCCGCGCGTTCCACTGGCCCATAAAAAAGGCCGCTGCACACGCAGCGGCCAACTGAGACGTAGATCAAGGAGCTTCAAAATCGACGTCGGTGAAGCTTGCAGGCCCGGACGGCAAGGGGTGGTTGCCGTCGTGCCATGCCAGTGAGCTCAGGATAAGGACTTGATCCTGCAGGAAAAATACCCGCTTGTGACAATCACTTTTACCTCTGCGGTAACAGTGCGCTCAGGGCGCCTCATGGCCCATGCGCCAGCTGGTCGCCCGCGCCGCCGCCAGCAGGCGTTCGGCGGCCGGGCCTTGCTCATCGGCATGGAAGATCGAGGTGGGCCCGACCACGGTCATCACCGCCGCGACCTGGCCCATGGCGTTGAAGATCGGCGCCGACAGCGCGTCCACCCCAGGCATCAGCAAGCCGTGCACGTGGTGCAGGCCCCGCTCGCGAATCCCGGCAAGCAGCGGCACATAGTGCTCGGCAGTCTGCCCCGACTGTGCCAGCTCCGCATCACGCAGTTCCACGGTCTCGCGCTGCGGCAGGTAGGCGGCGAACACCAGGCCGGTGGATGAACTGAGCAGTGGCAGTACCGACCCGATCTGCGTCACTACCGTGACCGCGCGCACCGCGGGCTCGATGCTCACCACCGTGGCGCCCTGGTTGCCCCAGACCGCGATGAAGCAGCTCTCGTTGATCTCGTCGCGCAGTTGCGACAGCGGCAGTGCGCCTACCTTCAGCACATCCATCGCGCCCAGCGCGGCCAGCCCGACCCGCAAGGCCTCGCGGCCCAGCGCGTAGTGGTTGGTGGCCGGGTTCTGCTCGGCGAAGCCGCTGGCGATCAGCGCCTGCAGGTAGCGGTGCACCTTGCTCGCCGGCATCTCGACATGCTCGGCCAGGCGCGACAGCGAAGTGGACGGCGAGAGCTGGGCGAGGGCCTTGAGGATATCGGTACCGACTTCGGCCGAGCGGACCTTCTGCTTGCCGTTGTCGGTGGGTGAGCTGGCCTTGGCCATGGCGTGGGCATCCTGGAATCGAGTGGGCGTCTTTATAGCTTGACGCACCCTGGCAATCAAATTACGTTATTCGTAATCTGTTTACGATAAAAACAATTCGGACCTCCCGGAGGCGCAGATGAACCGCGACACGTCCCCCGTCACCTACCAGAGCGGGTTCGGCAACGAGTTTGCAAGCGAAGCCTTGCCCGGCGCCTTGCCGGTGGGGCAGAACTCACCGCAGAAGGCGCCCTACGGGCTGTATGCCGAACTGTTCTCGGGTACTGCCTTCACCATGGCGCGCAGCGAGGCGCGGCGTACCTGGCTCTATCGCATCCGCCCCTCGGCGCTGCATCCGCGCTTCGAGCGTCTGGAGCGCCAGCTGGCCGGCGGCCCGCTGGGGGCGATCACCCCCAATCGCCTGCGCTGGAGCCCGCAGCCCATGCCGACGGAGCCTACCGACTTCGTCGACGGCTGGGTGGCCATGGCGGCCAACGCGGCGGCCGACAAACCAGCCGGTATCAGCGTCTTCACCTATTGCGCCAACCAGTCGATGCAGCGGGTGTTCTTCAACGCCGACGGTGAATTGCTGCTGGTCCCCCAGCAAGGGCGCCTGCGCCTGGTCACCGAGCTGGGCGTGCTGGAGCTCGAGCCGCTGGAAATCGCCGTGCTGCCGCGAGGCCTGAAGTTCCGTGTCGAACTGCCCGATGGCCAGGCGCGTGGCTATATCGCCGAAAACCACGGTGCGCCGCTGCGCCTGCCGGAGCTCGGCCCGATCGGCAGCAATGGGCTGGCCAATGCCCGTGACTTCCTGGCCCCGGTGGCCCGGTATGAAGAAACCAGCGGCCCGGTGCAGATGGTCCAGAAGTTCCTCGGCGAGCTGTGGGGGTGCCAGTTGCAGCACTCGCCGCTGGACGTGGTGGCCTGGCATGGCAACAACGTGCCGTACAAATACGACCTGCGCCGTTTCAATACCCTGGGCACGGTGAGCTTCGATCACCCCGACCCTTCGATCTTCACCGTGCTGACCTCGCCGACCAGCGTGCCGGGCATGGCCAACCTCGATTTCGTGATTTTCCCGCCGCGCTGGATGGTGGCCGAGAACACCTTCCGCCCGCCGTGGTTCCACCGCAACCTGATGAACGAGTTCATGGGCCTGGTCCATGGCGCCTACGACGCCAAGGCCGAAGGCTTCCTGCCGGGCGGCGCCTCGTTGCACAGCTGCATGAGTGCCCATGGCCCGGACGCCGAGACCTGCACCCGCGCCATCGCCGCAGAGCTTGCGCCGCACAGGATCGACGACACCATGGCCTTCATGTTCGAGACCAGCCAGGTGCTGCGCCCGAGCCGCCATGCCCTTGAATGCCCGCAACTGCAGGCCGACTACGACAGCTGCTGGGCAACCCTGCCCAGCACCTTCAACCCGAACCGGAGCTGACCGATGAACCAGACCCCCCATGCCCGCAGCTGGGTCGCACACGCCAACGGCCATGGCGACTTCCCGCTGCAGAACCTGCCCCTGGGGATCTTCAGCCGGCCAGGCGAGGCACGGCGCTGCGGCGTGGCCATCGGTGACGCCATACTCGACCTCGAAGCGGTGCTCGACGCCGGGCTGTTCGACGGCCAGGCGAAAATCGCGGTGCAGGCGACCCGCGGCGGCGCGCTCAATGACTTCTTCGCCCTCAGGCGGGAAGCCCGCGTGGCCTTGCGCCAGCGGCTGCTGGTGCTGCTTGGCGAGTCCAGCGAGCACCAGGCCGTGCTCGAGCCCATGCTGTATCCGGCCAGCGACTGCCAGATGCACCTGCCGGCGAGGGTGGGCGACTACACCGACTTCTATGTCGGCATCGAGCACGCCACCAACGTCGGCAAGCTGTTCCGCCCTGACAACCCGTTGCTGCCCAACTACAAGTACGTACCGATCGGCTATCACGGCCGCGCCTCGACGCTGCGTCCCTCGGGTACCGATGTGTACAGGCCCAAGGGGCAGACGCTGCCGCCGGGGCAGAGCGAGCCCGTGTTCGGCCCGTGCGCGCGGCTGGACTATGAGCTGGAGCTCGGCATCTGGATCGGTCGGGGCAACGAGATGGGCGACAGCATTCCCATCGCCGAGGCGGGCGAGCACATTGCCGGGCTGTGCCTGCTCAACGATTGGTCGGCGCGCGATATCCAGGCCTGGGAATACCAGCCGCTGGGGCCGTTCCTGTCCAAGAGTTTCATCACCAGCGTCTCGCCCTGGGTAGTCACTGCCGAAGCCCTGGAACCGTTCCGCTGTGCCCAGCCCGCTCGCCCGCAAGGTGACCCGCAACCGCTAGCCTACCTGTTCGACGCGCGCGACCAGGCAAGCGGTGCCTTCGACATCGAGCTGCAGGTGCTGCTGCTGACCCAGCGCATGCGCGAGCAAGGCCTGCCCGCCCACCGCCTGACCCTGAGCAATACCCTCAGCATGTACTGGACCGCGGCGCAGCTGGTGGCCCACCACAGCGTCAATGGGTGCCAGCTGCAACCAGGCGACCTGTTCGGCTCGGGCACGCTGTCGGGTGGCGAGCCCGATGCGTACGGCAGCCTGCTGGAGATCACCGAAGGCGGCAAGCGGCCGCTGGAACTGGCCAGCGGCGAGGTCCGCACGTTCCTCGAGGATGGTGACGAGATCATCCTGCGCGCCCGCTGCACACGCGATGGCGTGGCCAGCATCGGCTTCGGCGAATGCCGCGGCATTGTCCGTCCGACACGCTGAGGGGGCAGGGCGATGGAGCTCTTTACCTACTACCGTTCCACCGCGTCCTTTCGGGTGCGGATCGCCCTGGCGCTCAAGGGCCTGGACTACACCGCGGTACCGGTCAACCTGCTCCAGGGCGAGCAGCGCGGCGGCGAGTTCCTGGCCATCAATCCCCAGGGACGCGTGCCGGCGCTGCGTACCGACAGTCAAGCGCTGCTGGTGCAGTCGGCCGCCATCATCGAGTACCTCGAAGAGGTGTATCCGCATCCGGCGCTGTTGCCCAAGGCTGCCGAGCAACGCGCCGCGGCGCGCGGCGTGGCGGCCTTGATCGGTTGTGACATCCACCCGCTGCACAACGTGAGCGTGCTCAACCAGCTGCGCCTGCTCGGGCATGACGAGGCGCAGGTGGGGCAGTGGATCACCCACTGGATCGGCCAGGGATTGTCGGCGGTGGAACAGTTGATCGGCGAGCAGGGCTACTGCCTTGGCGAGGCCCCGGGACTGGCCGACCTGTACCTGATCCCGCAACTGTATGCCGCCGAGCGCTTCAACGTGGACCTCGGGGGCTATCCGCGGATCCGTCGCGTGGCGGCCCTGGCCGAAGAGCACCCGGCGTTCCTCCAGGCCCACCCGGCCTACCAGCCGGATACGCCGGTTCAGTGAACCGAGCGGGTCGCTGCCGGCAGCTGGCCGAGGCGCTCGCCCAGGCGCAGGCGCTGGATCGGGTCTTCGGTCAGCAACAGCGCGTGCTCCAGGTCGAAGCGCTCGGCCTGCGGGCAGTCCAGGCGCTGGTACAGGTTGGCGCGGGCCAGGTAGTCGCTGACGACCACGGGTCCCAGTTGCATCACGCGCTCGGCATCGATGAGCGCGGCCATGTCGTTGTCATTGCTCGAATGCAACTGGCGCAGGTTGCGTGACAGGCGCTGCAGCATCTGCAGGGGGCTGGCGGTCTGCAGGTGTTCGGCGGTCAGCTGGATCTGCGGACCAAACTGGCGGCCGAGCATTTCCCGGCAGTCGCGCGGATACAGCCTGCGGCCACCGCACGGGTCGAGCAGGTGATCGGCGCCGGGCACCCGCAGCAGGAAATGACCCGGGAAGTTCACGCCTTCGAGCCCGATGGACAGGCGCCTGGCAAGCTCCATCGCCAGGATCGCCAAGGCCATGGGCTGGCCTCGGCGGCGCAGCAGCACCTTGTCCAGCAGCGCGGCCTGGGGCCGCAACGGATGGTATTCGTCCTGCTGGTACCCTAGGGCATTGAGCTGGCGCAGCAACGGTTGGGCCAGTTCGGTGACAGGCAGCATCGGCAAGGCGGCGCTGATGGTCTGCTGCAGGTCCTGGACCCGGGCGAGGCAGGCGGAGATATCGACGCTGCGATCATGCTCGGCAGCGATCCAGAGGGCAGCTTCCAGCAGGTCGACAGGCTTGCGTTCCAGGCAATCCAGGCAGGCTTGGCGTGGGTTCATGGGGAGAATCTCCGCTCTAGCTTTTGTTGTAGCTCGGGCGCGGGTGTTCGTCCAGTAGTCCGTCAAGGCCGGGCGTCTTCCCTTGGCGTGCCTATACTGAGGTAAGACTCATCGGGGAGCCCGTCGATGTTCGCCCTCATGCAAAGCACCCGCACTCAATCCATCCACCTGTGGACAGACCCGCCCACCGGCCTCAAGGCCGTGGTGGCGATCCACAGCGAGCATCTGGGCCCGGCCATGGGTGGCTGTCGCTACCTGCCCTACGCCGACGATGCCAGCGCAATGACCGATGCCATCAGCCTTGCCCAAGGGATGAGCTACAAGGCGGCGCTCGCGGGACTGGCGTTCGGCGGTGGCAAGGCGGTGATCATCCGCAATCCGCACGTGGAAAACCGCGCGGCGCTGTTCGAGGCGTTCGGGCGCTTCGTCGACACCTTGCAAGGGCGTTTCATCACCGCCGTGGACAGCGGCACCTCGACCCTGGATATGGACTGCATCGCCCAGTCCACCCAGCATGTCACCAGCACCACTGCCTCGGGCGATCCTTCGCCACACGCGGCCATGGGCGTTTTCGCCGGCATCCGCGCGACATCCATGGCGCGCCTTGGCAGCGATAACCTCGAGGGCTTGCGGGTAGCGGTCCAGGGCCTGGGCAATGTCGGCTACGCGCTTGCCGAACAGCTGCACGCGGCAGGCGCCGAGTTGCTGGTCAGTGACCATGACCCGGGCCGTGTGCAACTGGCGATGCAGCAGTTCAATGCCCAACCGGTGGCCAACGAGTCGCTGATCAGCACCCCGTGCGATATCTTCGCGCCTTGTGGGGTCGGCCCGGTGCTGACCGGCCAGAGCGCGATGCAGCTGCGCTGCGCCGCAGTCGCCGGGGCAGCCAACAACCAGTTGACCACGCTGCAGGTCGCCGACCAGCTGGAAAGCCGTGGCATCCTCTACGCACCTGATTATGTGATCAACGCGGGCGGGTTGATCTACGTGGCGCTCAAGCATCGGGGCGAAGACATCGGCACCATCACTGCGCACCTGGCGCGCATCCCCTTGCGACTCACCGAAGTGTTTGCCCACGCCCAGGCAGAAAAACGCTCGCCCGCGCGCGTGGCGCAGACACTCGCCGAGCGCCTGCTCTACGGCTGAGGCGGGTTACTCCGCCGGGCTCTCGAGCAGTTCGGCCAGTGCATCGGGCTGGCTCTTGAACGCCCGGGCGAACACATCGCGGTTCTTCGCCATGTAGATACCGGCCTCTTCGACCTGCTGCTCGCTCAGCGAAGGCACGGCCTTTTGCAATACCTCGGCCAGCCGTTCGGCCAGTTCGAGCATCTTGTCGTGACGATCTGCTTCGGCCTTATCCATGAACAAGCGCTCCGGATCGCGGCTGCTGCGGTATACCACTTCGACGGCCATTCATCACCTCATGTGCCTTTATGCTGGTTGATTCAGATTTTGACTGTATTTATATACAGTATTCCGGATTCGTCTCGTGGCTGCAAGCGGCCCATGGCAATTTCTCCTGGATGTCTCGCCAAGCGTAGCTGCCCTGTGCCTTGCGGCAATCGGTCACCTTCTCAGGACAGGTCCGTGGCCCTTTAACTGCATGGCACTCAAGCCGTCACCTGGGCGGCGCATCATCCTTCAGGTCGTATCGGGGAATCAGAGAACGTGAATATCAAATGGGCTGAAAAGCTGCGCAAGGGCCTGCATGGTTCGGCCGACTCGCTCGGCAACCTGTGCGTGGAGTCGTTTCACTACCTGGCGCTGTTCGGCATTGGCGGCATCACCGCCTGGGCGGCGGTCGGCAGCTTCTTCGAGATGCTCGACAACGGGCGGGTCAGCGTCGACGACATCCTGCTGCTGTTCATCTACCTGGAGCTGGGTGCCATGGTGGGCATCTACTTCAAGACCAACCACATGCCGATCCGCTTCCTGCTCTACGTGGCGATCACCGCGCTGACCCGGCTGCTGATCGGCGATGTTTCGCACCACAAGGCGCCCGACATCGGGCTGCTGTACCTGTGCGGCGGCATCCTGCTGCTGGCCTTCGCCATCCTGGTAGTGCGCTACGCCTCGTATCGCTACCCCTCGAGCAAGGTGATCGATGCCAATGGGCGGGAGGTGGAAGAGGGCAAGTAGGCCAGGCGGTAGTTAGTTAGCCGACACGATGCCAGGCGAGGATGTTCAATGGGCGGGCGTGCAAGGCCTTGGATTCGCTGCAGGGCGCCGCGAGGGCCGCACGTTTCATGAAGGGAATGACAGCATGACCCAAGTCAGTGCCTACGAGCAGTTCATCGAGTCGGTACGTGTTCGCCTGATCGAATACCTCCAGGACCACGGCCTGGATCCGGACCAGACATTCGTCAACGAGGTCGAGGATGTCATCGACCTCCGGGTCATCAATTCGCGGAGCCTGGTGCTCGAAGCCGTCGCCTGGGTCGAACGGGGCGAGGAACCGACCTACGATCCGGGGCTGTTCGGCGTGTTCACCAGGCCATACTCGTTCGAGCCCGGGCACCGCGTGCCTGGCCTGCGTCTTTCCGAGCTGGAGAGGATGATCCGCAGGCTGCTCGACGCCCCGCCTGGCGTGTGAGGCTCAGGACGACGACAGGGACCCGCACGGGGTGCCTGTCCCGTGACTGGCCAGCGCCGCGAGCATTTCCACGGCATGGTCGCCCTGGTCGATCGCCAGGCCGAAGCGAATGCTCTCGATGAGTTGCTGCAGGCGTACCGGATCGTTTCGCTGGGCTTCGGAGATCAGCCGCTTGGCTGCCACGCCATCGTCGTTGGAGAGCGTCAGCACGATGCTGCCATCAAGCCGCTCGATGCTCAGGTTGACTCGGTACTGTGGCGCGAAGGCATCGCTGATGAGGTCGAAGGGATTGGTCATGGGTCGGTCTGTCAAAAGAGTGTGCAGGAATTGACCCGGTGGAGGCGGGCCTGGTTCGTCTGGAGCGACGAAATGCGACTGTCTGGTCCTCAGCACGGGATGACAGGGGACAGGCCCAATGAAAAACGCCCGGTGTCTGCACCGGGCGTTCTGCTGTCAGTCCTGCAGTTCGCTCTCGGGCTCGGCATGCGGCAACACGCTGCGTTTGCTACGCAACTTGCCGTACAGGTGATCGAGCGCGTTGTTGAGCTTGGTGGCCGCGCCTTCCACGGCCTGCTCCAGCGAAGTGGCGGTGTGGTTCACTGAAATCGGTTGGTGCCCCTTGGGCCTGGCCTCCAGCTGGCAGCGCTTGTCATGCGGACCTGGCTTGGCGCCGTTCTCGTCGCGCAAGTGGACCTCGATGCGGGTAAGGTCTTCTTCGAATCGTTCCAGCGCGCCTTCCACCGTGCTGCGAACCCACTCGTTCAGCCGTTCGTTGCCTTGGATATGATTGTCGCTGTTGACCTGGATCTGCATGATTCAATCCTTATTCAGCTAGCTCGAAAGAAGCGGTCCAGGGCTGTTGCAGCCTCTGGGAAATTCGCCCCCTTGACTCTAAGGTCAGGCAATCGCTCGATGATTTCAACCCCTGGCCGCAGATAAATTTCTTGTAGCAAAACCCGTCGGGAATCAGCGTTTGCGGATCGCACGTCACACTCCGAAAGGTGTCCGCACCTGTCTCCTCCAGCGATGATCGCCAGGCCTGGATGCCAGAGTCCTGAGACACGCTCAAGGACTTTGCTTGTGAGAATTGAAATCATTATTATTGCGCCCTCGTCTCTGGGACTTTCACGATGAAAAGCACAAGTGCCGGGCTGCCTGTCAGCTACCGTCTGGCCGTCACCTCGCGCAGCCTGG
>JAQZAY010000482.1 GCA_029239415.1 Pseudomonas sp.
AACCACTGCCGATCATTGCGCGCCAGGGCGATGTCCAGCGCCACGATGTCCTCCACCTCCCGATCGTGCACGGCGCGGTAGCGCACCGCAGCACCGGCGGCAGCGAAACGATGCAGGAAGGCCTTGCTGCCCTCCTGCGCGGTGCACCGGAAGAAATCACCGTCACGTCCGGCGAACAGCTCTTGCAGCAGCTTCTGGGTCGGCGCCACCGAGCCGGCGGACACCTTGAGCATCAAGTAGTGTTCATAGCGCTGACGGAACTCGCGAATGCGCGGCGGCAAGTGCTCGGGAAAGCAGCGCGCCGCCAGTTGCAGGACACGGTCGGCGAGGTTGGCACGCAGCCAGGGAAAGCGCTTGAGAAAAGTATCTGCACGGCTCTTCAAGGCGAACAACTTGGGCAGGCGCTGGGTGCCCAGGTGGTGGATCATCAGAAACGTGTCCTTGCCGTATTCGGCGGCCACGTCGTAGGCGTCGCGGTGCATGTACTCACCGGCGATCGGCAGCTCGTCGAACCGTTCGAGCATGTGCCGGCGGATCTGGGTGAGGTCGGCGGTGTCGTTGCTGCCGATGTAGAACACCGCGGTGTCGCGCTCGGCGGCGAAGGTGTCCAGGCGTACGGCGAACACCGCCAGCTTGCCGGCACTGCCGCTGGCCTCGTACAGGCGCTGGTGATCGGCATTGAAGCGTGCGGGCGTGGGCGCGTCGACTTCACGCACATAGGCGGCGTAGCCATGGTCGGAGCCCTGCCCGGCGTCGGCCTTGATATCGGCGGCGGTGTAGCGCTGGGCGTCCAGGTTGCCGAGGATCTGCTCGGGCGTATCGCCCAGTTCGACGCCCAGGTGGTTGACCAGTTGCAAGGTGCCATCGGCGCCGAGCTGGGCGTACACCGCCATCTGCGTGTAGGCCGGGCCGCGACGCACCAGCGAGCCGCCTGAATTGTTGCAGACGCCGCCGAACACCGACGCGCCGATGCACGAGGAACCGATCACCGAATGGGGCTCGCGACCCAAAGGCTTGAGGACCTTCTCCAGCTGATCGAGGGTCGAGCCGGGGAAGCAGATGACCTGACGGCCCTCCTCGATCACGTGCACCGTGCGCATGCGCAAGGTGCTGATGATCACCACTTCACGGTCGTAGCCGCCGTCGGGGGTGGAACCTCCGGTCAGGCCGGTGTTGGCCGCCTGCATGATGACGATCACATCGGCCGCCACGCAGGCCTTGACCACCTGCCACTGCTCCAGCAGCGAGCCGGGGCGGACCACGGCCAGCGCGTTGCCACTGCCGAAGCGGAAACCCTGCCGAAAGCGTTCGGTCTCAGCCGAGTCGGTGAGCACATGGCTGGCGCCGACGATATTTCGGATTGCGCTGATCAATTCGCTCATTGCGGCATCACCGCCACCGCATCGACTTCGATGAGCATGCCGTCCAGGGCCAAGCGTGGCACCGGGATCAAGGTGCAGGCCGGGGTCATGGCATCGCCCCACGCCTCGCGCAGGGTGTCGCTCCAGATGGCCAGGCGCTCATGGTCGTGGTCGACGATCAATACGGTCAGCTTGGCGACGTGGGCGTAGTCGGCACCGGCTGCACCGAGGGCGGTGCGCAAGTTGGCCAGGGCCTGCCCGGCCTGCAACTGAAAGTCCGCGGAAATGCTGCTGTCCAGGCTTTCACCGCCTTGCCCGGCGATGAACAACAACTTGCTGCCACCGGCGACCTCGGCCACATGGGAGTAACCATAGGGCGCCGGGTCGAACAGGCCGGGCGGATTGCTGAGCTTGAGCGGGACGTGGTCGGGCATGGGCAGGCTCCTGTTGGCTGACAGACCTTACCCTAGCACGGCTTGCCGGGCGCATCGCGGCTTCTTCAGGCGTCTTTCGGCCAGCCGCCGCCGAGTGCCCGATACAGACGCACGCGGTCGATCGCCGCAGCGGTGGCGCTGTCCACCAGCTGGCTTTGCGTGGCCAGCAGCGCGCGCTGCACACCCAGGACGTTGATGAAGTCGGTCGCGCCCTGATTGTAGCGGTCGCGGGCCGTACCCAGGGCCACCGTGTTCTGCCGCACCGCCTCGCTCAGCGCAGCATGGTGCTGCTGTTCGGCGGCGTAGTCGCTCATGGCATCGTCGACCTCGTGCCAGGCGGCCAGCACCACCCGTTGGTAGTCCAGCGCCGCTTCCTGCTGCTGATGCTCGCGCAGTTCCAGGGTGCCGGTCAGCCGTCCGCCCTGGAAGATCGGCAGGTACAGGCTGGGGCCGAACGACCAGTTGCGCGAATCCCAGCCGCCCAGGTCGGAGCCATTCAAGGCCTGGAAGCCGAAGCTGGCGCCCAGGCTCACCCGTGGATAGAAATCGGCCTTGGCCACGCCGATGGCGGCCGTGGCCCGATGCAATGCCGCCTCGCTGCGCTGGATGTCGGGCCTGCGCTGGGCCAACTCCGAGGGCAGGCCCATGGGCACATCCGGGGCCGGGTCGGGAATGGCGCGTGGAGTGCGCAGTTCGTCGGCCAGGGCGCGCGGCGGTTCGGCCAGCAGGTAGCTCAGCGCGTTGATCAAACGGTCCTGCTGCGCCTGCAGCACGGGCAGCGAGGCTTCGATGGTGGCCACCAGGGCGGCGGCGTTGGCGGTGTCCAGGTTGGTGGTGACGCCGTTCTCGTAGCGGGTCTGGGTCAGGCGCTGGCTCTGCCGGGCGATCTCCAGGTTCTCCCGCGCCACGGCCAGGCGCGCCTGCACGCCACGCAGGCGGATGTAGTCGGTGGCCGTACGCGCGGCGATGCTCAGGCCGACCGCGTCGCGCTGGGCCTGGCTGAACTGGACGTCGGC
>JAQZAY010000483.1 GCA_029239415.1 Pseudomonas sp.
GGGCCTCTGGCCAGGCTGGCTCGCCACCGGGACACCCCGCCCGGTTGAAGTCGCAAACGTCTCGAGGCAGGTCTCCTGGCTTGCACCCTGCCAGCCCGAGGCTGACCGGACGACGCCTTCCCGCGTCGCGCGCAGTGGCCCTGTCGTCCTGGGGTGTCTACAGTTGCGGGGGCAGCCGCGGCCTCGAACCGCGTTCCCGTCTTAGCCCCGACCGGCCATGCGCCGTGTGCAGCGTCGAACGGCCCAGGCCTGGAACGACGGGGTGCAGACCGATGGCGAAGCGGCGGTCGAGGAACCTCGAACCGGCAAGGCTACGCAGTGGCTGGCAAGCGGTCAACCGCCACCGCGCCGCGTACCGACGCCTTGGGCGGCATTGACGCTCCTGAGCGCGCATGCTTTCCTACGCGTCTGCGTAAGGTGCCCCACTCGGGGTGAAACGGGAAACCGGTGCGTCGCAGGCTCCTCGAGGGCCACGACAAGGCCGGTGCTGCCCCCGCAACGGTATGCGAGCCATGCGTCATCGTGCCACTGGGCCAGTCCGGCCTGGGAAGGCGACGTGTGCCAGGAGAGCCCAGCTCTCGCTCGTCAGCCCGGAGACCGGCCTTTCGCCTGATCAACACCCCGCGGTGGGCGGGCGCTGTCGCATGATCCCGAAGTCGTCCCGAGCCTGACCGTGGGTGCCTGCTGGCGCTTGCTCACTGGCTGAGGGCTCGACGGGTCCCTCGCGCGTGCCTGCTCCCCCTCACCTGCAGCAGAGGAACGCGCTCATGGCTTCGACGCTCACCCCTTCCCGCCTGGCACAGCCTGCCAGCCTCACCCAGCGCCTGGTCATCGCCACCGGCGCCGGCCTGCTCGGCCTGGCACTGGTCTGGTTCGCCGGCTTCTCGCACATCGACGCAGTGCACAACGCCGCCCATGACACGCGCCACAGCGCAGCCTTCCCTTGCCACTGAGGCCTCCCGCATGATCACGCGAATCGCCCGCACGGCCGCATTCAGCGGCCTGCTCGCCGCCCTGCTGCTGACGGCCCTGCAAAGCCTGATGGTCACGCCCTTGATCCTCGAGGCCGAAACCTACGAGCAGGCCGAACCCCACGTACACACCGCCGAAAGCGCCACGCCTGCACACGTGCATGACGAGCAGGCCTGGTCACCTGAGGATGGCTGGCAGCGCGTGCTGTCGACCACTGGCGGCAACCTGGTGGTCGCCGTCGGCTTTGCGCTGCTGCTGGCCGGCCTCTACAGCCTGCGTGAGCCCACCCGGATCGGCACCGGGCTGGCCTGGGGCCTGGCCGGCTTCGCGGTGTTCTGCCTGGCGCCCACCTTGGGCTTGCCGCCCGAGCTGCCGGGCACCGCCGCCGCCGACCTGGGCCAGCGCCAGGCCTGGTGGATCGGCACCGCCGCGGCGACCGCCGTGGGGCTGGCGCTGCTGGTGTTCACCCGCCACTGGCTGCTCAAGCTGGTCGCGCTCGCAGTGCTGGTGCTGCCCCACGTCATCGGTGCGCCACAACCCGTGGTGCACGAGAGCCTGGCGCCCGAAGCGCTGGCGCAGCAGTTCACGTGGGCGTCCTGGGTCACCAATGCGCTGTTCTGGGCGGCCCTCGGGCTGGTGAGCGCCTGGCTGTATCGGGGCCGTCGAGCCTGATGACGCCTGGCGGCTCGGTCCCCGACCTGTTCGTCGGCTTCGGCTGCCGGCGGGGCTGCCCGGTCGAGGAGCTGGCGAGCCTGCTGACACAGACGCTGCAGGCCCGAGGCTGGTCGATGGCGAGGCTGGCGGGGCTCGCCAGCGTCACCCTCAAGGCCGACGAGCCAGGCCTGCGGGCCCTCGCCGAGCGGCTCGCCCTGCCACTGCACGCGTTCGATCCCCACGCGCTGCACGCCTTCGATTCCCAGCTCACGCACCGGTCGCCCGCCGCTTGGCGCGCCACCGGTTGCTGGGGCGTCGCCGAAGGCGCGGCCCTGGCCCTGGCCTACCACCGTGCCGGCGCCGCCCGGTTGATCGTGCCTCGAGCGGCCAGCGCCCAGGCCACCTTGGCCATGGCGTGCCACCCCAGCTTTACGGGATAATCGGCGTTTTTCGCAAGGATCCCTCCATGACCGTGTACTTCATTGGCGCCGGCCCAGGCGACCCCGAGCTGATCACGGTCAAGGGCCAGCGCCTCATCCGCCAGTGCCCGGTGATCATCTACGCCGGTTCGCTAGTGCCTCCCGGCGTACTCGACGGCCACCGTGCCACCCAGGTGATCAACAGCGCCGAGCTGCACCTCACACAGATCATCGATGCCATCGCGGACGCTCACGCCCGCGGCCTGGACGTGGCCCGGGTGCACAGCGGCGACCCCAGCCTGTACGGCGCCATCGGCGAGCAGATCCGCCACCTGCGCGCCTTGGGCATCGACTACCAGATCATCCCCGGCGTGACCGCCACCGCTGCCAGCGCTGCGCTGCTGGGCTGCGAACTGACCCTGCCGGACATTGCCCAGACGGTCATCCTCACCCGCTACGGCGACACTTCGCCCATGCCCGAGGGCGAGGCCCTGGCCGACCTGGCCCGGCACCGCAGCACCCTGGCCATCCATCTGGGCGTGCGCAACCTGCCGCGCATCGTCGACGAGCTGCTACCCGCCTACGGTGCCGACTGCCCAGTGGCCGTGGTACACCGCGCCACCTGGCCCGACCAGGACTGGGTACGCGGGACGTTGGCCGACATCGTGGCGCAGGTCGACGCCAAGGGCTTCCGACGTACGGCGCTGATCCTGGTAGG
>JAQZAY010000484.1 GCA_029239415.1 Pseudomonas sp.
TTCACCGACAGCACCGGCAGCCGTCAACACAACATGGACCTGTCCCAGCGCCGCGCCCAGGCGGTCAGCAGCTACCTGACCTCGCAAGGGGTGGACCCTTCCCGTGTCTCGGCACGTGGTCTGGGGCCAGACCAACCGATCGCCAGCAACGGTGATGCCAATGGGCGTGCGCAGAACCGTCGCGTCGAAGTGAATCTCAAGCCGATCCCAGGGCAGGACTACCAGCAGCAAGGACAGCAGTAAACGGTGGGCCGGGCTGGCGTCGTCCTTCGAGGAGGAGGGCGCCGGTCAGGCCGTCATCGCGGGCAAGCCCGCTCCCACAGGGGCCAGATCAGGCCAGACTACCGCATCAGCCCTGGTCTCATGCCGATGCAGGCTGTGCTGACAAGCCGGTTCTTGCGGGTCCATGCAGGCTGTGCCGGCAGACCTGCCCAGGTGGCAAAACCAGCCTGTGGGAGCTGGCTTGCCAGCGATGGCGATAGCGCCGTCACAACCGCCCGTCCATCGCTCCTCGCACATGCCAGCCCCCCATTCTCAGGCCGTACTCGCCTGTATCGCCGTCAGGGCAATGGTATGGACGATGTCATCCACCTGCGCCCCACGCGGCAGGTCGTTCACCGGCTTGCGCAATCCTTGCAGCATCGGCCCCAGACTCACGCAATCGGCACTGCGCTGCACGGCCTTGTGTGTCGTGTTGCCAGTATTCAGGTCGGGGAACACGAACACCGTGGCGCGTCCCGCCACCGGGCTGTCGGGGGCCAGCTGACGGGCGATGGCCGGGTTGGCCGCAGCGTCGTACTGCAATGGACCGTCGATCACCAGTGACGCCTGCTCCTGCTGCGCCAGACGCGTGGCTTCGCGGACCTTCTCCACCTCATCGTCGGTCACCGCCTGGTCGCTGGAATAGCTGAGCATCGCCACCCGGGGCGCGATGCCGAACGCCTGTGCCGAGGCTGCGCTCTGCCGGGCGATCTGCGCCAGCTCGTCGGCATCGGGGTGCGGGTTCATCATGCAGTCGCCATAGACCAGCACCTGCTCGGGGAACAGCATGAAGTACACCGACGACACCAGGCTGTTGCCCGGTGCGGTCTTGATCAACTGCAAGGCCGGACGAATGGTGTTGGCGGTCGAGTGCACCAGCCCCGACACCAGTCCATCGACCTCGTCCAGCGCCAGCATCATGGTGCCGATCACCACCGGGTCTTCCAGTTGTTGCTCGGCCATCGGGGCGTTGAGGCTCTTGCTCTTGCGCAGGCGCACCATCGGTTCGACGTACTGCGCCCGGATCTGATCAGGGTCGAGAATCTCCAGCCCCGGCGGCAGCACGATGCCCTGGGCCTGCGCCACCGCCTGGACGTCGTCGGGCTTGGCCAGCAGCACGCAGCGTGCGATGCCGCGCTCCTGGCAAATGGCTGCAGCCTGGATGGTCAGCGGCTCGGCGCCTTCCGGCAGGACGATGCGCTTGTCGACCTGGCGTGCGCGCTGGATCAACTGATAGCGGAACACCGCTGGCGACAGGCGCAGCTCCCGGGGTGTGCCGCAGCGCTGGTGCAGCCAGGTGGCATCCAGGTGGCTGGCGACGAAATCGGTGATGACTTCGGCACGCTCCCGGTCATCCACCGGGATTTCCCGGTTCAGCTGGTGCAACTGGTTGGCGGTCTCGAACGAGCCGGTGCCGACCGACAGCAGCGGCAACCCCGCCTGCAAGGCCCCCTGGCACAAGCCGAGGATCCGCGGGTCGGGCTTGCTGTCGCTGGTCAGCAGCAGGCCCGCCAGCGGTACCCCGTTGATCGCCGCCAAGCTGACCGCCAGAATGATGTCGTCGCGGTCGCCCGGTGTCACCACCAGGGTGCCCGGCTTGAGCAGGGGCACCGTATTGGCCACGGTGCGTGCGCAGATGATCGTCGTGTTCATGCGCCGTTGCTCGTAGTCGCCGGCATTGAGCACCTGCGCGCCCAGCAGCTCGGCCACATCGCGGGTACGTGGGGCGTTGAGCTCGGCCTGGTACGGGATGCAACCCAGCAGCCGGAAATCATCGCCTCGCAGCAGCGGCGAATGCTCGCGCAGGCGATTGGCGAAGGCCGGCATGCTCTCTTCGCTGCGCACCTTGTTCAGGATCACGCCCAGCACCTTGGGATCACGCGGGCCGCCGAACAGCTGCGCCTGCAACTCGACCCGGCCGGACAACTCGCCGAGCGCCTCGTGCTCGGCGGCCGACACCAGGATCACCTCGGCGTCCAGGCTCTTGGCCAGGTGCAGGTTGACCCGTGCGGCATAGCTGGCATGGCGCGTCGGTACCATGCCCTCGACCACCACTACGTCAGTGTCGACACAGGCTTGCTGGTAGAGACGAATGATCTGTTCGAGCAGCTCGTCCAGCTGGCCCTCACCGAGCATGCGCTCCACGTGGGACAGGCTCAGGGGTATCGGTGGCTTGATGCCATGGGTGCGCGCCACCAGCTCGGTGGAGCGTTCCGGACCGGTATCGCCAGGGTGCGGCTGGGCGATCGGCTTGAAGAAACCGACCTTCAGGCCGGCGCGTTCCAGCACACGGACCAGGCCCAGGCTGATGGACGTCAGGCCGACGCCGAAGTCGGTTGGTGCGATGAAGAATGTCTGCATGCAGGCTCTCGAGCGCAGCGAATGGAAAAGTCAGGGCTCAAGAGTAGTCCCATCGACCCCTCCAGCGCACCAGCCGCAATCAAATGGCTGGCCCAGGCACGCAGCGCGTCGGGCGGCATCGAGCACCCACGGGCGTACCTGCCAGGGCGGCTGGTGGCGCAGGTGCTGGGTGTGCCCGCA
>JAQZAY010000485.1 GCA_029239415.1 Pseudomonas sp.
CAGGACAACGACGTGACCCTGATGGTCGGCGTCGACACCCAGGTGGTGCATGGCTTCGTCAATTGCGCCGCCACCGGCGCCATCACCGGTATCGGCAATGCCCTGCCGCGTGAAGTGCTGCAGCTGGTGAGCCTGAGCAAGCAGGCCGCCAAGGGTGACGCCAAGGCCCGCCGCCTGGCCCGCGAGCTGGAGGCGGCGCTGGCGGTGCTGTCGTCGTTCGATGAAGGTTGCGACCTGGTGCTGTATTACAAGCACCTGATGGTGCTCAATGGTGATACCGAGTACAGCCTGCACTTCAACGAGACCGACGTGCTGACCGATGCCCAGCGCAATTACGCCGAGCAGCAGTACGAGCTGTTCCGCAAGTGGTATGCGAGCTGGTCGGCCGAGCAGAACTTGGCCTGACCCCAAGGTGCACCGCGTGCCCCTGTGGGAGCGGGTAAGCCCGCTCCCACAGGGAATGCCACGCGCCCCCGAACCTGAACTTGATTCCCAAAAGGATGCCCCATGACCCTGACAGGCAACCTGCTGATCGGCCAGCGCGCCGTGCCCGGCAGCGGCGATGCGATCCGCGCCATCGACCCGGCCACCAACCAGGCCCTCGAACCCGCCTACGCTGGCGGTACCGGTGAACACGTGGCCCAGGCCTGCGCACTGGCCTGGGCGGCGTTCGATGAATACCGCGAAACCTCGCTGGAGCAACGCGCCCATTTCCTCGACACCATCGCTCGCGAAATCGAAGCCCTCGGCGACGCCCTGATCGACCGCGCCATGGCCGAAAGCGGCCTGCCCATGGCCCGTATCCAAGGCGAGCGCGGCCGCACCTGCACGCAACTGCGCACCTTCGCCCGCGTGGTACGCAGCGGCGAATGGCTGGATGTACGAGTCGACCCGGCCCAGCCCGAGCGCCAGCCCCTGCCCCGCGCCGACCTGCGCCAGCGCCAGGTGGCCCTGGGCCCGGTGGCGGTGTTCGGCGCCAGCAACTTCCCGCTGGCCTTCTCGGTGGCCGGCGGCGACACCGCCTCGGCCCTGGCCGCCGGCTGCCCGGTGGTGGTCAAGGCCCACGCTGCGCACCCCGGCACCAGCGAGCTGGTCGGCCAGGCGGTGGCCCGTGCAGTCAAGCAATGCGGCCTGCCCGAAGGCGTGTTCTCGCTGCTGTACGGGGCCGGCCGTGAGCTCGGCATTGCCCTGGTCAGCGACCCGCGCATCAAGGCGGTCGGTTTCACCGGCTCGCGCAGTGGCGGCATTGCCCTGTGCCAAGCTGCCCAGGCCCGGCCAGAGCCGATTCCGGTGTATGCCGAAATGAGTTCGATCAACCCGGTGTTCCTCTTCGACGCGGCCCTGCAGGCCCGTGGCGAAGCGCTGGCGCAAGGCTTCGTCGCCTCGCTGACGCAGGGCGCCGGGCAGTTCTGCACCAACCCCGGCTTGGTGATCGCCCGCCAGGGGCCTGCACTGCAGCGCTTCATCGACGCCGCCAGCGCGCAGGTCCGCCAAGCGGCGGCGCAGACCATGCTCACCCCTGGCATCGCCAGTGCCTACGCAGCCGGTGTCGGCGCCCTGGCCGGCAATGCCAACGCCCAGGTCGCCGCCAGCGGGTTGCCGCAGCAAGGGCCCAACCAGTGCCAGGCGCAGCTGTTCGTCACCCAGGCCGAAGCCTTTCTCGCCGACCCGGCGTTGCAGGCCGAGGTGTTCGGCGCCGCGTCACTGGTGGTCGCCTGCGCCAACGATGAGCAGGTACGCCAGGTAGCCGAACACCTCGAAGGCCAGCTGACCGCCACGCTGCAACTGGACGATGCCGACATCGCCAGTGCCCGCGCCCTGCTGCCGACCCTGGAACGCAAGGCCGGCCGCATCCTGGCCAACGCCTGGCCGACCGGCGTCGAGGTGTGCGACGCGATGGTCCACGGCGGCCCGTTCCCGGCCACCTCCGATGCCCGCAGTACCTCGGTCGGCACGGCGGCGATCCTGCGCTTCCTGCGCCCGGTGTGCTACCAGGACTTCCCCGACGCCCTGCTGCCGAGCGCCTTGCGACACGGCAACCCGCTGCAGCTGCGGCGCCTGTTCGACGGTCAACGGGAAGGCTGAGCATGGTCGACACCCCTGAAACCGAGATCGCCGTGGTCGGTGCTGGCATCATCGGCGTCGCCTGCGCCCTGCAACTGGCCCGCCAGGGCCGCCGGGTGCTGCTGGTTGACCGCCAGGAACCCGGCATGGGCGCGTCCTACGGCAACGCCGGGCACCTGGCCACTGAACAGGTGTTCCCGATCGCCGACCTGTCGATCCTCAAGCGCCTGCCGCGCATGCTACTCGACCCCATGGGCCCGCTGCGCCTGGACTGGAAATACCTGCCCAGGGCCATGCCGTGGTTCACCCGGCTGCTGCTCAACCTGCGCCCGGCGCCGTTCCAGCGCAGCGTGGCGGGCCTACGTGCGTTGAACGAAGGCAGCCTCGGCGCCTGGCAGCGCTTGCTCGGTGCCATCGGGCAAAGCGACCTGTTCAAGGCCGATGGCTCGCTGCTGGTGTTTGAACGGCCCGAGTCGCATCAGGCCCTGGAGGCCTTGCAGGCACGCATGCGCCAGCAGGAGGTACCGGTGGATTTCTGGACCGCCGACAACGTGCGCGAGGCGGCGCCGCAATTGAACCCGGCGCTGCTGGGTGGCCTGTTCTTCCCGCGGACCGGGCACTTCATCGACCCTTACCAGGTGGTTTCGGCGTTGTACAAGGCAGCCAGGGCCAGTGGCGTGCGCTTCATGCGGGCCGAGGTCAGCGGTGGGCAGTTGCAGGGAGCGGGCGTCAGCCTGG
>JAQZAY010000486.1 GCA_029239415.1 Pseudomonas sp.
TGAGATCTGCTTGATATCGTTCTAGGGGCGTCATAAGTCGTTAGCAAGGCAACAAAAGCGGGCCGTCACTGTAGCGACGGCCCTGGATAATGGCAATCAGACTTGCGGCAAATTGCCTCAGTCCGCCTGGGGCTGCAGCGCCAAGCGCAGGCTTTCGATGGCGTTGTCGCGGGCGCTGGCATCGCTGAACCGCGGGCCTTCGGCCACGCTTTCACCGTCCAGCCACAGGCTGAAGCTCAAGGCCTCGACCCGCACGTCCAGCTCGCCACCCTGCTGCAACTGCTTGCTCACGCCACCGGCGCTCTTGCCATCGGCGAAGCTGCGCGACAACAGCAACTGCTCGCCATCGGCCGCCAGCAGGCGGAAGCGGAAGCTGCCGTCCTCGTCGCGGAAGCTGACGAAGCGAGCGCTCTTCGCGGCTTTCTTCTTCACTTCGCCACCGGCCTGCACGCTGCTGCGGAACGAGCGCAGGCCCACGGCCTCGCGCAGTTGCTCGAGGAACGGGCTGGCCGTCTTGCGCGCCTTCGCCGCACCAGCCAGGAGGATATCCTCCAGGTCAGCCGGGCGCTCGATCAACTGGTGATAGCGCTCGCGCGCCTCGCCGAGCTGGCCGTCGAGCTGCAGGAACAGGCGCTGCTTGGCCTCGCCCCAGCCCAGGCCCTGCAGCAGCTCTTCACGCAACTGGGCGGACTGCTCGGGGGTGGAGAAGGCCTGGTACAGCGTGAACAGGTGGGAGGTCTCGGGGTCCTTCGGCTCGCCGGGCGCGCGCGAGTCGGTGACGATGCGCGAGATCGCGTCCTTCATCTCTTTCGCGCTGCTGAACAGCGGGATGGTGTTGTCGTAGCTCTTGGACATCTTGCGGCCATCGAGCCCCGGCAGGGTCGCCACGCTCTCCTCGATCACTGCCTCGGGCATGACGAAGAACTCCTTGCCCTTGCCGAACAGGTGGTTGAAGCGCTGGCCGATGTCGCGGGCCATCTCCACGTGCTGGATCTGGTCGCGGCCGACCGGGACCTTGTGCGCGTTGAACATCAGGATGTCGGCGGCCATCAGCACCGGGTAGCTGAACAGGCCCATGGTCACGCCAGCGTCCGGGTCTTCGCCGTTTTCAACGTTCTTGTCCACCGAGGCCTTGTAGGCGTGGGCGCGGTTGAGCAAGCCCTTGGCGGCGACGCAGGTCAGCAGCCAGGTGAGCTCGGGAATCTCGGGGATATCGGACTGGCGATAGAAGGTGACCTTGTCCGGGTCCAGGCCACCCGCCAGCCAGGTGGCGGCGATCTCCAGGCGCGAGCGCTGGATGCGCAGCGGGTCGTCGCACTTGATCAGGGCGTGGTAGTCGGCCAGGAAGTAGAACGAGTCGGCACCAGGCTGCTGGCTGGCGAGAATCGCCGGGCGGATGGCACCGGCGTAGTTGCCCAGGTGCGGGGTGCCGGTGGTGGTGATACCGGTAAGGATGCGCGTAGTCATGGGTGATCGCTTGGTCAGGCTTGGCTCAGTTCGAGAGACGCGGCAGCACCAGATCCTTGAGATCGGTCAGCTTGCCATGAAAGAAGTGTCCGCATTCTGCCACTTTCAGCAGCTCATGGGGGCGCGGCAGTGCGTCGGACCAGTCGTACACCAGACGGGGGTCGACCACTTCGTCGGTGTCCGGCTGCACGAGGGTCAGCGGGCAGTTTCGTGCCAGGCTGTGCTCGGCGCTCAGGCGCATGACTGCCGGGGCAATCATGAACAGATGTTGCAGCTCCACGCCCTGGGCCTCAAGCCGGCCGGAGAGGCTTGCCGCGACGAAGCCGCCGAAGGAGAAGCCCATCAGTACCAGCGGCAGCTCCGGGTGTCTTGCGCGCAGCCACAGGGCGGCGGCGTGGGCGTCATCGACTTCGCCACTGCCCATGTCGTGGCTGCCTGCGCTCTGCCCGACGCCGCGGTAGTTGAAGCGCAGGGTAACGTAGCCGGCGTCGCGGGCAGTGCGCTGCAGGGTCGAGACCACCTTGTTGAGCATGGTGCCGCCCTGCACCGGGTTGGGATGGCAGACAAGCACCGCGCCTCGTGGCTCGGCGGTATCCAGGTACAAGGCTTCCAACTGGCCGCTCGGGCCATCGATCGATACAGGGGTTTCGCGGATAAGCAAGGCACTACTCCGTGACCTCGGAAAGGGTCGGCTCGTCTAGCTGAAGAATTCTGTTCTGAGATATTTGCGATCGTTCGCGGTATACAGCGCAGGTCCGAGCCGTTAACGTAAAGCAAAGCCGTTTATAGAGGAAGGACTCGTGGAACTCTCGCTCTTAGTTTGGTTGTTGCCGACCCTGGCCCTCGTCGTGGGCGTGGTCATCGGCTTCGTGGTTGCCCGCGTGCTGCCCAACGCTGCGCCAAGCAGCACGCAGCGCCAGCTGGACGACATCCAGCAGCGCTTCGACAGCTACCAGAACGAAGTGGTCACCCACTTCAACAGCACCGCTTCGCTGGTCAGGAGGCTGACCCAGAGCTACCAGGACGTGCAGGATCACCTGGCTGACGGCGCCAACCGCCTGGCGCTAGACGAGCTGACCCGCCAGCGCCTGCTCGCCTCCTTGCATTCCGAGGCGGCCCAGGGCCCTCGTGATCGCCTGACCCCGCCAAAAGACACCGCCGAAGTGCCGCGCGACTATGCCCCCAAGTCGCCAGACTCGCCGGGCATGCTCGACGAGCACTACGGGCTCAAGCGCTGAAAGCCTGTTGCGGGAGCGGCCTGGTGTCGCTCCTGCAGGCTATCAGGCGGCTCAAAGTGCAGTGAACGCCTGCCCGATGTCCGCG
>JAQZAY010000487.1 GCA_029239415.1 Pseudomonas sp.
TGGCCCGGCAGGCCCAGGAAACCGGGCAACTGGACCTGATGTGGGAATACACCGGCGTCTCGCTGGTGTCGTACAACCACATCGAGGAGCGCATGCCCGATCCGGCCGCCACCTATGCGCTGGTCAAGCAGCTGGATGCGAAAAAGGGGCTGGTCTGGCTGACTCCCTCGAAGTTCAGCAACACCTACGCGCTGGGCTTGCCCCGCGAAGTGGCCGAGGCCTACCCGCAGGTCAATACCATCAGCGACCTCAACCAGGTGCTGCGTGCCGAGAAGAAGCGCAACCACCTGGTGGCGCTGGACACCGAGTTTGCCAACCGCCCCGATGGTCTCGTCGGCCTGAAGGAAATGTACGACCTGCAAGTCGGACGCGAGAACATCCGTCAGATGGATGGTGGCCTGGTCTATACGGCCTTGCGCAACAACCAGGCGTTCTGCGGCCTGGTGTACACCACCGACGGGCGTCTCGCCGCGTTTGGCCTGAAGCTGCTGCAGGACGACAAGCACTACTTCCCGGACTACACCGCCGCGCCAGTGATCCGCCAACAGGTGCTCGATGCTCATCCGGAGCTGGCCACGCTGCTCAAGCCGCTCGCCGAGGCCCTCGATGACGAAACCATGCGCCAGCTCAGCGCCAAGGCCGATGTCGAGCACCGCGCCCCGAGCGCCGTGGCCGCCGAGTTCCTGCGCGAACACCCGATCAGCGAGGTACGCCCATGATCCTGCTCGATACCCTTTCCCGCCTGGACTGGGCCCAGGTGATGCACCTCACCGGACAGCACATCACATTGGTAGGCATCGCCGTTGGCCTGGCCATCGCCGTGGGCGTGCCACTGGGCATCCTGATGACCCGCTTCCCCGCGTGTGCCGGCCCCCTGCAAGCCTGCGCCACCGTGACCCTGACCATCCCGGCCATCGCCCTGTTCGGCCTGCTCCTGCCGTTCTATTCCAAGTTCGGCCAGGGCCTGGGCCCGCTGCCGGCGATCACCGCGGTGTTCCTTTATTCACTGTTGCCGATCCTGCGCAACACCTACCTGGCCCTGACCAACGTGGAGCCTGGCATCCGTGAGGCGGCGCGCGGCATCGGCATGACGTTCGGCCAGCGACTGCGCATGGTCGAGCTGCCGATCGCGATGCCAGTGATCCTCGCCGGTGTGCGCACCGCCGTGGTGATGAACATCGGTGTCATGACCATCGCCGCGACCATCGGTGCCGGTGGCCTTGGCGTGCTCATCCTCTCCTCCATCAGCAGCAGCGACATGTCGATGCTGATCGTCGGCGCCGTGCTGGTCAGCGTGCTGGCCATGATCGCCGACCTGCTGCTGCAATGGCTGCAACGTACCCTGACTCCAGAAGGACTGCGCAAATGATCGAACTCCAGAACCTCAGCAAGACCTTCAAGGCCAACGGCAAGGACGTCAAGGCTGTCGACTCGGTGAGCATGACCGTCAATGAAGGCGAGATCTGCGTGTTCCTCGGTCCATCGGGCTGCGGCAAGAGCACCACGCTGAAGATGATCAACCGCCTGATCACGCCCACCTCGGGCAAGGTGCTGATCAACGGCGAAGACACCACCGGGCTGGATGAAGTGACCCTGCGCCGGCACATCGGCTACGTGATCCAGCAGATCGGCCTGTTCCCCAACATGACCATCGAGGAAAACATCACCGTGGTCCCGCGCCTGCTCGGCTGGGACAAGCAGCGCTGCCATGACCGCGCCCGCGAGCTGATGAGCATGATCAAGCTCGAGCCCAAGCAGTACTTGCAGCGCTACCCGCGTGAACTGTCCGGTGGCCAGCAGCAGCGTATCGGCGTGATCCGCGCACTGGCCGCCGAGGCCCCAGTGCTGCTGATGGACGAGCCGTTCGGCGCGGTCGACCCGATCAACCGCGAGATGATCCAGCACGAGTTCTTCGAGATGCAGCGCGCGCTGAACAAGACGGTGATCATGGTCAGCCACGACATCGACGAGGCCATCAAGCTGGGCGACAAGATCGCCATCTTCCGCGCTGGCAAGCTGTTGCAGCTCGATCATCCGGACACCTTGCTGGCGCACCCGGTGGACGATTTCGTCAGCAACTTCGTGGGCCAGGACAGCACCCTCAAGCGCCTGCTGCTGGTGCGTGCCGAAGATGCCGCGGACAACGCCCCGTCGGTCAGCCCGCAGACCCCGGCCAATGACGCGGTGGAGCTGATGGACGAGCATGACCGCCGCTACGTGGTCGTCACCGACGCCGGCAACAAGGCCATCGGCTATGTGCGTCGCCGCGACCTGCATCGCCAGCAGGGCACCTGTGGCGACTTCCTGCGCCAGTTCAATGCCACCGCCTCGCATGACGAGCATTTGCGCATCCTGCTGTCGCGCATGTACGAGTTCAACCGCTCGTGGCTGCCGGTGCTGGATGCCGAGCAGGTGTTCCTGGGCGAGGTGACCCAGGAATCGATCGCGGCATACCTGAGCTCGGGGCGTTCGCGCGGGGGCAAGACGAGCATTGTTTCGCCGGCGGAGACGGTGGCCTCCTGATCGAGTTCTGACCTGGCGGGTATGCTGGCTGTACCGGCCTCTTCGCGGCTTTAGCCGCGAAGAGGCCATCGGATTCACAGATATTTTCGTGGCCATAAATATGAACAGCAGCCTCTCGTTTCGCTGTTTCGGCCCCTACATGACCAACGGTCCAGATCCTCTTTTCACCTCCCCCTGCAGCGAACCTCGCCCATCGTTCCCCCCCAGGCCATCCCCACCCAGACCCGCCCCATTCCACAATATTTGACACCCGGCAGCCTTCACGGA
>JAQZAY010000488.1 GCA_029239415.1 Pseudomonas sp.
CCATGCCCTCGAACGCCCGACCGCTCCGCTGCTCGACCCTACCGCCTTCAAGCAGGCCATGCGCAATACCGCCGCCTCGGTGAACGTGATCACCTGCGCCGCTGACGACGGCGACTATGGCATGACCGCCACGGCCTTCACCTCGATCACCGCCGACCCACCGACGGTGCTGATCGCCATCAACCAGTCGGCGAGCCTGCACGCCCACCTGCTTGCGCAGCGGCGCTTCTGCGTCAACGTGCTCCGCGCCGACGCCCAGGAGCTGGCCAGCGACTTCGCCGGGCGCCTGCCACCTGAACAGCGCTTCGGCGAACACGCCTGGCACCGCCTGCCCAGCGGCAATCCGGCACTGGAGGCGAGCAGCGCCGGGTTCGACTGCGAGGTGCGCGAGTTGTCCCAGGTCGGTTCGCACCTGGTGATCATTGCCGAGGTGCAGCATTGCTGGCACTCGGCGCATGCGCCGTTGCTGTATTCCAATGGGCGGTATGGGCAGTTTGCGTGAGCATGGGTCGAGCCTGAACGGACGGCAGCGCTGAGCTGGCGGCCCTTGGCAGGGCCGTGAATTCCGCCACGCCGAAACCGCAGGTCCCCACGACTCACTTCCCTCTGAAGCGCTTATGTCCTAGCATCGACCCGGTATCTTCGGCCAGAGACGTGCCCACCGCACGTTGTCTCCCTCTGTCACGAACGCAGCACGACGTGGCGCCAGCACCCATCGGATCGGGAGCCTCCATGAGCCACGACACCGCTACCTTGATCATCAAGGACCTCACCCTGCGCCTGCCGGATGGCAGAGCCTTGTTCTCAGGCCTGAATGCGACCTTCTGCCGCCAATTCACCGGCATCGTCGGCCCCAACGGCAGCGGCAAGTCGATGCTGGCAGGCCTCATGGCGGGACGTCTGGCGCCCAGCGAGGGCAGCGTGCAGTACGCCGGCAGCCCTGGCTACCTGCCGCAATGGCTGACGCCGATCGGCGGCACCGTCGCCGACCTGCTGGGGGTGCGCACAGCCTTGGAAGCCCTGGCGCGGATCGAGGCCGGCGCCTGCGACCCGGCACTGTTCGACCTGCTCGACGATCGCTGGAACCTGCCCGGGGACGTTCAGGCTTGCCTGACGCGGCTTGGCCTGGCCCATCTGCCGCTCGACCGACCCAGCAGTGCCCTGAGCGGTGGCGAAACCGTGCGCCTGATGCTGGCCGGGCTGCGCCTTGGCGGCGCGCGCGTCCTGATTCTGGACGAGCCGACCAACCACCTGGACCGCGCGGCGCGCCAGCAACTGAACGAGGAACTGACCCAGGGCAACGAGACCCGCATCGTCAGCTCCCATGACCGTGCCTTGCTGGAACAGGCCGACCGTATCCTGGAACTGCGCAGCGATGCCTTGGTGACCTACAGCGGCGGCTACAGCCGCTACCGTGAGCAGCGCCAGGCCGAGCAGACCACCGCTCAGGCAGCCCTGGTCAAGGCACGCGCCGCCCGTGAACGCGTCGAGCGCAGATGGCCAGCGCGCGTCAGCGCGAGGCCCAACGCGCCAGCCACGGGCGCAAGGTCGCGCGTGCCATCGGTACCCCGGCCATCGTCGCCAACGCCCAGGCCGAGCGCGCCGAGCAGTACAGTGGCCATCAGCGCATCCAGCAGGCACGCCTCAGCCAGGCGGCACACGATCGGGTCGAGCAGGCCAGTGCAAACGTCGAACCGGTACGCCCGAGCCAACTGGCCACCCCCACCGGCCTGGTCGCCAACGCGGCGCAAGTGGTCGCGCTGAAGCAGTGCGAGCTGCCTTACGGCCCTGCTGCCAGCCGATGCCTTGATCTCATCCTGCAGGGCCCAGTGCGGGTGGGCCTGGTCGGGCCCAACGGCTGCGGCAAATCGACCGTGCTCAAGGTCATGGCCGGCGTACTGGCGCCGACCCGGGGCGAAGCACGGCACATCGCGCGGACGGACCTGGTCGATCAGCACGCGCAGACGTTCGCTGCCGACCAGTGCATCGAACAGGTGCTTCGTCAGGCAGTGGGCGTGGCCGAGGAAGGCCGCCTGCGGCAGGTCTTCGCCAACGCAGGGCTCGACGCTCGACAGATGGCCACACCCTTCGGCCAGCTCAGTGGCGGCGAACGCCTGCGCGCAGCGCTCGCCTGGCTGGCCGGTGGCCCCGAGAACACACAGCTGCTGTTGCTCGATGAAGTCAACAACCACCTCGACCTTGCTGCCCTGGAGGCCGTCGAGCAGCTGCTCAGGCAATTCAAGGGCGCGTTGATCGTGAGCGCCCACGATGCTGACTTCCTCGAGGCCCTGGCGCTGACGCACCAACTGCTCTGGACGCCGACCGGGTGGCACTACGGCCCGTGGCCAGGGGCAGAAGGCATCTGATCCGCTTTCCACGCCGCCAGCTGCATCTGTACTGCGCGGCATCGGCGGGGCATAGTGCGGTCATCTTTCTCCGCCCCGTCGCCCCAGAGCCTGCCCATGAAACGCTACGAACGCTTCGCCGACGACATCGCCGAACTGATCCGCTCCGGCGTGCTTGGCCCTGGCCAGCGAGTGCCCTCGGTGCGTTACGCCAGCCAGGCGCATGGGGTCAGCCCTTCGACGGTGTTCCAGGCCTACTACCTGCTCGAACGCCGCGGCCTGATCCGCGCCCGACCGCGCTCGGGCTACTATGTCAACGCGCACCCGGCGCAGCCCTTCCACGAGCCGTCGCAACCCACGCCGACCCGCCAGTCCACCGAGGTCGACGTCAGCGACCTGGTGTTCTCCATCCTCGA
>JAQZAY010000489.1 GCA_029239415.1 Pseudomonas sp.
ACGTACTCGATTTTGCGAGAGGTCGCCTCGGGGGGGGCATACCGGTCAGCAGATCCAAGGTCGATAACCTGCAATCCGAGCTGCATCGAGTCATCGATGAAGTACGAAGCTCCAAACCTTCGGCCAAGATCGAGCAATCCATCGACATTCCAGCGGGCATAGACTGCGATCCGGTCAGGGTAGGTCAGCTGCTTTCCAATTTGTTGGGTAACGCCGTCACGCACGGTGACATCGCCTCCCCGATCCAGGTCCACGCCCTTGTCGATTGCGACAAGCTGGTCATTTCTGTCACCAATCAAGGTGACCCCATCGAGCCCACCCGGCAATTGCTACTGTTTCAGCCTTATACCCGGTCGGAGGAAAGTGGCTTCGGCGGTGGCTTGGGGCTGGGTCTGTATATCGCTTCGGAGATCGTCCGAGGGCACGGCGGATCTATCACAGTCACGTCTACCGCAACTAACGGCACGTGCTTCAGGGCCAGCTTTCCTTTGATTTGATGCAAATTGGATATGCTGCTTGCCTGGCTTCACTAGAAATCCACCTTGCCCCGACCCGCCTTGACCGTGCTTCGCTTGGCTTTTCCTTCGAGGCGACGGGTCTTCGAGCCAAGGGTCGGCTTGGTGGGGCGGCGTTTCTTCTCGGTCTTGCCGGCAGCGATGATCAACTCGGCAAGACGCGCCAGTGCATCGGCACGGTTCTGCTCCTGGGTGCGGTACTGCTGGGCCTTGATGATCAACACGCCGTCGCCGGTGATGCGACTGTCACGCAGCGCCAGCAGCCGCTCCTTGTAAAACTCGGGCAGCGACGAGGCCGGGATGTCGAAGCGCAGGTGCACGGCGCTGGACACCTTGTTGACATTCTGCCCACCGGCGCCTTGCGCGCGAATGTAGGTCAGTTCGATTTCGGCATCCGGCAGATGCACGTTATTGGAGATGGTCAGCATGACATGGCCCTTGTGATTGCCCTCCCATTATCACAGCCTGCGCCGCTCTCCCATAGAACAACACACAACCCGCGGGCAGCGCGCGTTCCTCGACGTCGCTCATCGATGTACCCGCGCGCCTCAAACTCAAGCCGCTGCGAACAGCTCATTGGCAATCACCGCCTGCGCAGCCTGCATCGCCTGCACCCGTTGCTCCGGCCCATAGGCCAGGCCATGGGCACGCACGATCTCCAGCTCGGTCACGCCGATGAAGCCAAGAAACACCTTGAGGAAATCCTCATGCCCGACGCCCGTCGGCTGGTCGGCATGCAGACCGCCTGTCGTGGACACCAGGACCACCTTCTTGTCGCCACACAAGCCCTCGGGGCCCGCCTCGGTATAGCGGAAAGTCTGTCCCGCGACCGCCACGCGATCGATCCAGGCCTTGAGCTGGGTCGGTACGCTGAAGTTGTACATCGGCGCACCAATGACCACCGCGTCAGCGGCCAGGAACTCTTCAAGGGTCTCGGCACTGAGCCTGGCCTCATGGGCCTGGGCGGCGTCGCGCAGGTCCTGGGGAGTGCCTGCGGCGACCAGGGTCGCGGCGGAGAAATGGCTGATCGCATCGGCGGCCAGGTCACGGTAGACCACCTCGATGCTCGGATCGGCATCCTTCCAGGCTTCGACGACACTGGCGCTCAGCTGGCGAGAGGCGGAATTTTCGCCGAGGATGCTCGAATCGATGTGCAGCAGTTTCATGGGGATGCTCCTGTAATGAGGCCGCGGCTGGGCGGTTACGATGGGAGTGATCCTACCGGCGGGCCGAATAACTGAAAAGACTGCAAAAATGCATTACTTTGTCCTGCAGATAGGACAATGGATCTCCCGATGCAAGACCTCAACGATCTCTTCTACTTCGCCCGCGTGGTCGAGGCCGGTGGTTTCGCCGCAGCCGGCCGGGCGCTGGGCATTCCCAAGTCGCGCCTGTCGCGGCGCATTGCCGAGCTCGAGGAGCGCCTGGGCACCCGGTTGCTGCAGCGTACTACCCGCCAGCTCAAGCTGACCGCCGTGGGTGAGCGCTACCTGCGCCATTGCCAGGCCATGCTGCTGGAGGCCGAGATGGCGGACGAAGCGGTCGCCAGCATGACCAGCGAGCCTCGCGGGCGGTTGCGGGTGTCGTGCCCGGTAGCCTTGGCAACCGCGTTCATGCCGCAGGTGATCACCCGCTTTCTCGAGCAGTACCCCCAGGTGCAGCTGGACATGCTGCTGGTCAACCGCCGGGTCGACCTGGTCGGCGAAGGCGTCGACGTGGCCCTGCGGGTGCGCGAGCTGGGCGATGAAGACCCGTCCCTGGTCACCCGCCGCCTGCGTCAGGCACAGATGCAACTGGTCGCTGCCCCGGGTTTCGCCGATCACCTGCGCGAACCCGCCCAGCTTGCCCAGCTGGCGGCACTGGGTGCGGCAGAGGCTGATCGGCTGATCCACCTGCGCTTGCACGGCCCCAACGGCCAGCAGCACGAGTTGGCCGTGGAAGCACGGTTGTCCATCGATGATTTCGTGGTGCGCAAGACCGCCGCCATGGCCGGGCTGGGCTTCACCGCCCTGCCGATCATGTACTGCGAAGCAGAGCTCGAACGCGGCGAACTGGTGCACCTGCTGCCCGAGTGGTCGCTGCCCGGCGGCTACCTGCAGGCGGTCTACACCCATCGGCGCGGTGTACTGCCAGCGGTACGGGTGTGGATCGATCACTTGGTGGCGTCGTTCGA
>JAQZAY010000082.1 GCA_029239415.1 Pseudomonas sp.
CGTGCAGCGTTTCCCCCATCCGCACGCTACCGTTCTGGTAGTCGTCCAGGCGTTTGGCCAGGTCCTTGATGCGCTGGTCGCGCAGCGCATCGCCCTGGGCCTGCTGGGCGGCAAGCTCGCGCTGGCGCTTGGTGTAGTTGAGGAAAAACCACAGGCCGAGCGCCCAGAGCAGCGCCAGGAAGATGACAGCAACCTCGAAGATCAACTCAGATGTTCTCCAGCTCGGACCACTCTTCCTCGGTCATCATCTTGTCGAGTTCGACCAGGATCAGCAGTTCGCCATTCTTGTTGCACACGCCCTGGATGAACTTGGCCGACTCCTCGTTGCCGACGTTCGGCGCGGTCTCGACTTCGGACTGGCGCAGATAGACCACCTCGGCAACGCTGTCCACGAGAATGCCCACCACCTGCTTGTCAGCCTCGATGATCACGATACGGGTATTGTCGGTCACCTCGGTCGGCATCAGGCCGAAACGCTGGCGGGTATCGATCACCGTCACCACGTTGCCGCGCAGGTTGATGATGCCCAGCACGTAGCTCGGCGCACCCGGTACCGGGGCGATCTCGGTGTAGCGCAGCACTTCCTGCACCTGCATCACGTTGATGCCATAGGACTCGTTGTCCAGGCGGAAGGTGACCCATTGCAGGATCGGATCCTCGGAACCCTGTGCAGACGACTTCTTCATTCCCCAAACCCTCAAAACCCGCCCTGGGCGGTGTGTTCTTTCATTTATGGTTGATGTGCATCTGCCTGACGGCGCCGCTGGCGATCAGCTCGGCCAGCTCGGCGACATCGAGCAACGCGCACATGTGTTCGATCACGGTTCCGGCCAGCCACGGGCGCTGGCCCCGCTGGCTACGCCACTTGATTTCGTCCGGGTCCAGGCGCAGCGAACGGCTGACCTGATGCACCGCCAGTCCCCATTCATAGCCCTGCACCGAGATCACGTATTGCAGTCCCTGGCGAAAATCCTCGCGGTAACGGTCAGGCATGACCCAGCGCGCGGTGTCCAGCACCTTCAGGTTGCCCGCCTGGCACGGCAGGATGCCGAGAAACCAGTCGGGCTGGCCGAACAGGGGCGTGAGCTCCTGGCCGGCCAGGGTGTAGATCGAGCCCAGGCATACCAGAGGCACTGCCAGGGTCAGGCCGGCAACGTCGAACAGCAGGCACTCGAACGGCTCGGCGGCCCAGGCGGGACGACCGTCGCCAGTGGTCGGCGACAGCGCGGGCGCAGCCGGCAGATTGAGCTCGACCAATGGTTCGGCCGGCGCCTGCCGGTCAGGCGTTGGCGCAATGCTGGCCTGGATGATCGCCGGGGCCTGGCTCACGACCACCACGGCCCTGGCGTCGCGGGCCTGCTCCAGACGCACCGCGGCCTGGAATGCAACGGTGGGCGCGTCCAGGACTGGGGCCTCGGACGCAGCCTCGACCGCCGGCATGTCCAGCAGTGTGTCGAAGGTCTCGGTCGCCTCCTGCAGCAAGCCGTCGAGATAGGACTGCAGGGCCAGTTGCGGCCGCGTGGTGGTCTGCGTGGAACGGGTCATCAAGCCACCTGCAATGCGCTGTTGTGAGTCAGCAGCTGCTTGAGCAGCGCCCGGTAGGCCACCACGCCACGGCTCTTGCCGTCGAACTGCGAAGGCGTGAGACCGGCACGGCTGGCATCGCGCAGGCGCGTGTCTACCGGAATGAAGCCCTGCCACAGATGCTCGGGGTAGCCATCGCGCAGCACCTTCAGGGTGCCCAACGAGGCCTGGGTACGCCGGTCGAACAGCGTCGGCACGATGTGATACGGCAAGGCCTGCTTGCGCGAACGGTTGACCATGGCCAGCGTGCCGACCATCCGTTCCAGCCCCTTGACCGCCAGGTACTCGGTCTGCACCGGGATCACCAGTTGCTGGCTGGCCGCCAGGGCATTGACCATCAGCACACCGAGCAGCGGCGGGCTGTCGATCACCGCATAGTCGAAATCCTGCCACAGCTGCGCCAGACTCTTGGCGATCACCAGGCCCAGGCCACCCTGCCCTGGCGACTGGCGCTCGAGCACCGCCAGCGCCGTGCTCGAGGGCAGCAGGGAGATGCGCTCATGGCTGGTCGGCAACAGCAGTTGCCCCGGCAGCCCCTCGGGCACCGCGCCCTTGTGCAGGAACAGGTCGTAGCAGCTGTGCTCCAGCTCATCGGGGTTATGCCCGAAATAGCTGGTCATCGACCCGTGCGGGTCGAGGTCGACCACGACCACGCGCTTGCCCGCATCGGCCAGAAGACCGGCCAGGGCGATCGAAGTGGTGGTCTTGCCCACCCCGCCTTTTTGATTGGCTACTGCCCAGACTCTCATCGTGCGTTGCTTCCTCCTGTCAGGGCCGCCTGCGCTGCCAGGAACGGGTTCAAAGATTCGGTGACGGGGAATTGACGGGTTTTCCCCCAGCCGTCGACATGGTCGATGCCGGTGCAGTTTGTGTGCCAGCCCGCCTCAAGGCCGCATCCGGCGTCGAATTCGCCGACCCCGAGCTGGTCAGGCTGCGGCGCACTTCGAGGTTGCGCGAGATCACCAGCACTACCCGGCGATTGCGCGCACGCCCCTCTGCGGTGTCGTTGCTGCTCACCGGCTGGTACTCGCCGTAGCCGACCGAGGCCATGCGCCCCGGATCGACCCCATCCATGGCCAGCAGGCGCACGATGCTGGCCGCTCGCGCCGAAGACAGTTCCCAGTTGGTGGGGAACTGGGAGGTGCGGATCGGCCGGTTGTCGGTGAAGCCTTCGACATGCACGGGGTTGGCGAATGGCTTGAGGATGGCGGCCACCTTCTCGATGATCGCGAACGCCATGTCGCTGGGCATGGCGTCGCCGCTGCCGAACAGCAGCGATGAATTGAGCTCGATCTCGATCCACAGTTCGTTGCCGCGCACGGTCATCTGGTCGGACTTGATCAGGTCGCCAAAGGCCTCGCGCACATCGTCGGCAATGCTCTGCAGCGCATCGCTGCTGGCCTGCCCGAGGCCGGCGTCGAGCTGCTCGCTGTCCTTGACCAGCGGCTCGGCCGGCCTGACGCTCAGCGGCTGCTCATCGCCGACAGGGATCGGCCTGACGCTGCGGGCGGGGTCGTTGAACACCCCCAGCAGCGCTTGCGAGACCATCTTGTACTTGCCCTCGTTGATCGAGGAGATCGAGTACATCACCACGAAGAAGGCGAACAGCAAGGTAATGAAGTCGGCATACGACACCAGCCAGCGTTCGTGGTTTTCGGGCTCTTCGAGCTTGCGACGGCGGGCCATGCACTACTCCATGAAGCCTTGCAGCTTCAGCTCGATGGAACGCGGGTTCTCGCCTTCGGCGATCGACAGCAAGCCTTCGAGCAGCATCTCCCGGTAGCGCGACTGGCGCAGGGCGACGGCCTTGAGCTTGCTTGCCACCGGCAGCAGGATCAGGTTGGCGCTGGCCACGCCATAGATGGTCGCGACAAAGGCCACGGCAATGCCGCTGCCCAGCTGCGAGGGGTCGGCCAGGTTGCCCATCACATGGATCAAGCCCATCACCGCGCCGATGATGCCGATGGTCGGCGCGTAGCCGCCCATGCTCTCGAACACCTTGGCCGCCTGGATATCGCGGCTTTCCTGGGTCAGGAAGTCCACCTCGAGGATGCTGCGGATGGCCTCGGGCTCGGCGCCATCGACCAGCAGTTGCAAGCCTTTGCGCGCGTACGGGTCTGGCTCGGCGTCGGCCACGCCCTCGAGGCCCAGCAGGCCTTCCTTGCGCGCCGTCAGGCTCCAGGTGACCACCCGGTCGATGCCGCCGGCCAGGTCGATCCGCGGCGGGAAGAAGATCCAGGCCAGGATCTGCATGGCGCGCTTGAACGCGCTCAAGGGTGACTGCAGCAGCGATGCCGCCAGGGTGCCGCCCAGCACGATCAGCGCCGCCGGACCATTGGCCAGCGCCGAGATATGCCCGCCTTCGAGGAAGTTGCCGCCAATGATGGCGACAAAGGCCAGGACGATGCCGATCAGGCTCAGGACATCCATCAGCCGCAGGCCTCGACCAGGTGCTTGCCGATCACGTCCAGGCTGTACACCGCATCGGCCAGGTTGGCCTTGACGATCGCCATGGGCATGCCATAGATCACGCAGCTCGCTTCGTCCTGGGCCCACACGGTGCTGCCGCCCTGCTTGAGCAGGCGCGCGCCTTCACGCCCGTCGGCGCCCATGCCGGTCAACACCACCGACAGTACCTTGTCGCCATACGACTTGGCCGCCGAACCAAAGGTGATGTCCACGCAGGGCTTGTAGTTCAGGCGCTCGTCACCCGGCAGGATCTTCACCGTGCCGCGGCCATCGACCATCATCTGCTTGCCGCCCGGGGCCAGCAGGGCAAGGCCTGGACGCAGCACGTCACCGTCCTCGGCCTCCTTGACGCGGATGCGGCAGAGCTTGTCCAGGCGTTCGGCGAACGCCTTGGTGAAGGCTGCGGGCATGTGCTGGACCAGTACGATCGGCGCCGGGAAACCGGCCGGCAGCTGGGTCAACACCCGCTGCAGGGCCACCGGCCCCCCGGTCGAGGTACCAATGGCCACCAGCTTGTACGGCTTGCGCTTGGGCGCTGGCGCATGGGCCGGCGCAGGCGCGGCACTGCGCGCCGGGGCCACCGGGGTACGCGGCGCGGCGCGACCGGCAAGGCCGCTGGCGGCAGCCGCAGGGCCAGGCGCGGCCGGGGCCACCGGGGCGGGCGCAGCGAAGCCACCGAAGCGACGATTGCTGCGCGACAGGGTATGGACCTTCTCGCACAGCAGCTGCCTGACCTTGTCGGGGTTGCGCGAGATGTCCTCGAAATTCTTCGGCAGGTAGTCAACGGCGCCGGCATCCAGCGCATCGAGGGTCACCCGCGCGCCTTCATGGGTAAGCGAGGAGAACATCAGCACCGGCGTCGGGCAGCGCTGCATGATGTGCCGCACGGCGGTGATGCCATCCATCATGGGCATCTCGTAGTCCATGGTGATGACATCGGGCTTGAGCGCCAGGGCCTGGTCGATCGCTTCCTTGCCGTTGGTCGCGGTGCCCACCACCTGGATGGCCGGGTCCGCCGAGAGAATTTCCGAGACGCGACGGCGGAAGAAACCGGAATCATCCACCACCAGGACCTTGACTGCCATAAACACTCCATAAGACCGCGCGGCCGCCAGGCCACGCCGCCGAAATCAAATACGCCGGGCGGCGTAACGCTTGAGCATGCTCGGTACATCGAGGATCAGCGCGATGCGCCCATCGCCGGTGATGGTGGCGCCCGACATGCCCGGGGTGCCCTGCAGCATCTTGCCCAGCGGCTTGATCACGACCTCTTCCTGGCCGACCAGCTGGTCGACGACAAAGCCGATGCGCTGGGTGCCGACCGAAAGGATCACCACATGGCCCTCGCGTTGTTCTTCATGGGCGGCCGAGCGCACCAGCCAGCGCTTGAGGTAGAACAGCGGCAGGGCCTTGTCGCGCACGATCACCACTTCCTGGCCATCGACCACGTTGGTGCGCGACAGGTCCAGGTGGAAGATCTCGTTGACGTTGACCAGCGGGAAGGCGAAGGCCTGGTTGCCCAGCATGACCATCAGGGTCGGCATGATCGCCAGGGTCAACGGCACCTTGATGACGATCTTCGAGCCCTGGCCCTTGGCCGAGAAGATGTTGATCGAACCGTTGAGCTGGGAGATCTTGGTCTTGACCACGTCCATGCCGACGCCGCGGCCCGACACGTCCGAGATCTCGGTCTTGGTCGAGAAGCCCGGGGCGAAGATCAGGTTGTAGCAGTCCGACTCGCTCAGGCGCTCGGCGGCATCCTTGTCCATCAGGCCTTTTTCCACCGCCTTGGCACGCAGCACGCTGGGGTCCATGCCCTTGCCGTCGTCGGAGATCGACAGCAGGATATGGTCGCCTTCCTGCTCGGCCGACAGCACCACCTTGCCGCCGCGCGCCTTGCCGGCGGCCTCGCGCTCCTCGGGCGACTCGATGCCATGGTCCACGGCATTGCGCACCAGGTGCACCAGCGGGTCGGCCAGGGCCTCGACAAGGTTCTTGTCCAGGTCGGTCTCTTCGCCGACCAGCTCCAGGTTGATCTCCTTGCGCAGCTGTCGAGCCAGGTCGCGGACCAGGCGCGGGAAGCGCCCGAAGACCTTCTTGATCGGCTGCATGCGCGTCTTCATGACCGCGGTCTGCAGGTCGGCGGTCACCACGTCCAGGTTCGACACGGCCTTGGACATGGCCTCGTCGCCGCTGTTCAGGCCCAGGCGCACCAGGCGGTTACGCACCAGCACCAGCTCGCCGACCATATTCATGATTTCGTCCAGGCGCGCAGTATCGACGCGCACCGTGGTTTCCGCTTCGCTGACCGCAGGCTTGTCGGTGGCAGGCGCGGCGGCGCGGGCCGGTGCGGCAGGCTTGGCGGCCGGGACCGGCCTGGCCGGCGCGGCGGCAGCGGCAGCGGCAGGCGCGGCGGCAGCGGCAGCGGCAGGCGCGGCGCTTGCCACGGCGCTGTCGGAAAACTTGCCCTTGCCATGCAGCTCGTCCAGCAACGCTTCGAATTCTTGTTCAGTGATGTGCTCGGCGCCCGCCTGGCTGTCGGCGGGTAGCTGGGCAGGCACGCTGGCGGCCGCGGGCAGCGCATCGACGGCGAAGGTGCCCTTGCCGTGCAACTGGTCGAGCAGCGCCTCGAATTCATCATCGGTGATCTCGTCGCCGGCAGGCGTCGCGACAGGCGCCGCGACGACAGGGCTGACGGCTTCGGGCACGAACTGGCCCTTGCCGTGCAACTGGTCGAGCAGCGACTCGAACTCGGCGTCGGTGATCTCGTCGCTGGCGGTGGCGGGCGCTTCGCCCTGCAGCTGTTCGGCGGCCTGGGCCTTGATCGCATCGAGCGAGTCCAGCAGCTGCTCGAACTCGGTGTCGGTGATGTCATCGTCCGCGGCAGGCGCCTCGATGACCGGCGCCGCGACCACGACTACCGGGGCCACGGGCACCGCGGCACCAGGCTCGGCGAGGCGCGCCAGGGCTTCGAGCAGCTCGGGCGTGGCCGGCGTGACGGGACTGCGCTCGCGGACCTGGGCAAACATGCCGTTGACGCAGTCCAGGGCTTCGAGGACCACGTCCATCAGTTCGGCGTCCACGCGTCGCTCGCCCTTGCGCAGGACGTCGAACACGTTCTCGGCGATATGGCAGCACTCCACCAGCTCGTGGAGCTGGAGGAAGCCGGCGCCCCCTTTTACAGTGTGAAAACCGCGAAAGATCGCATTGAGCAGGTCGGCGTCGTCGGGCCGGCTTTCCAGCTCGACCAGTTGCTCGGACAGTTGCTCAAGTATCTCGCCGGCTTCTACCAGGAAATCCTGAAGGATTTCTTCATCGGCGCCGAAACTCATCAAAGGTGCTCCCTAAAAACCAAGGCTGGACAGCAGGTCGTCGACATCGTCCTGACCGGACACGACGTCTTCACGCTTATCGGCATGAATCTGCGGACCTTCACCCCGAGTCGGATGTATTTCTCGATCTTTTTCAGCGCGCAGCTGCTCGTGGTCATGTTCGATACCGGCAAAACGGTCGACCTGGCTGGCCATCAGCACCAGCTTGAGCAGGTTGCTCTCGACATCGGTCACCAGCTGCGTGACCCGCTTGATCACCTGGCCGGTCAGGTCCTGATAGTCCTGGGCCAGCAGGATGTCGTTGAGGTGCGTGGCCACTTCGCGACTGCCGGCTTCGCTGCGCGTCAGGAAACTGTCGATGCGCTTGGCCAGCTCACGGAACTCCGTCGCCGCGACTTCGCGGCGCATGAAGCGCTGCCAGTCGACACTCAGCGACTGGGCCTCGGCGGCCAGCGTGTTGAGCACCGGCGTGCTGTCTTCGACCAGGTCCATGGTGCGGTTGGCCGCGCCCTCGGTGAGCTTGACCACGTACGACAAGCGCTCGGTGGCATCGGTGATCTGCGACACTTCCTCGGCCTGCGGCATGCGCGGGTCGATCTGGAAACTGACGATGGCACTGTGCAACTCGCGGGTGAGCTTGCCGACTTCCTGGTACAGGCCACGGTCGCGGGTCTGGTTGAGCTGGTGGATCAGCTGCACCGCCTCGCCGAAGCGCCCTCGTTCAAGGCTCTCGACCAGTTCCTGGGCGTGTTTCTTCAGGGTCGATTCAAACTCCCCCAAAGACGATTGTGTTGACTCCATGACGCCCCCTGACGTGACTCAGCCGTTGACGCGCTCGAAGATCTTCTCGATCTTTTCTTTGAGCACTTGCGCGGTGAAAGGCTTGACCACGTAGCCATTGACGCCGGCCTGGGCCGCTTCGATGATCTGTTCGCGCTTGGCTTCGGCCGTGACCATCAGCACCGGCAGGTGCTTGAGGCGCTCGTCGGCGCGCACCTTGCGCAGCAGGTCGATACCCGACATGCCGGGCATGTTCCAGTCGGTCACCAGGAAGTCGAAATGATTGCTTTCAAGCAGGGGCAGCGCGGTGGTGCCGTCGTCGGCCTCCTGGGTATTGGTGAAGCCCAGGTCACGCAGCAGGTTCTTGATGATCCGCCGCATCGTCGAGAAGTCGTCAACGATGAGGATTTTCATGTCTTTGTTCAATTAGACCTCCAAGCAGTCTTAAACGCGCTCAGCGCTGAGCACGCACTCAATCAATGGGTCACTACAGAAAAACGACTGCGGGCAGTCCGGTTCAACGCGCCCGCCATTCCCCAAGGCGACTGCGCAGGCGCGCGGCACACTGGCTGTGCAACTGGCTGACGCGCGACTCGCTGACTCCCAGCACCTCGCCGATTTCCTTGAGGTTCAGTTCCTCGTCGTAGTACAGCGCCAGCACCAGGCGTTCACGCTCGGGCAGGTTGGCGATGGCATCGGCCAAGGCCCCCTGGAAGCGCTCGTCTTCCAGGTCTCGCGACGGCTCCGCCTGGGCGCTGACGCCATCTTCGTGCAAGCCTTCGTGCTCGCCGTCCTGCAAGAGGTCGTCAAAGCTGAACAGGCGGCTGCCCAAGGTATCGTTGAGAATCGCGTAGTAATCGTCGAGACCTAACTGGAGTTCGGCCGCAACCTCGTGATCTTTAGCGTCGCGACCGGTTTTTGCTTCGACGGCGCGAATCGCATCGCTGACCATGCGCGTATTGCGGTGTACCGAACGCGGTGCCCAGTCGCCCTTGCGCACCTCGTCGAGCATCGCGCCACGAATGCGGATGCCGGCGTAGGTCTCGAAACTGGCACCCTTGCTGGCGTCGTACTTGCTGGCCACCTCGAGCAGACCGATCATCCCGGCCTGGATCAGGTCCTCGACCTGCACGCTGGCTGGCAAGCGTGCCAGCAAGTGGTAGGCGATCCGCTTGACCAGCGGCGCATAGCGCTCGACCAGCTCGTACTGGGCGTCGCGCGAAGCCTTGCGATACATCTTGAAACCGCTCGCGTTCATATCACCGGTCCTGCACTGGTGGGCTGCACCAGGCGCTCGACAAAAAATTCCAGATGGCCACGCGGGTTGGCGGGCAATGGCCAGCTATCGACCTTCTGCGCGATGGCCTTGAAGGCCAGCGCGCACTTGGAGCGCGGGAAGGCTTCGTACACCGCACGCTGCTTCTGCACCGCCTTGCGCACGCACTCGTCATAGGGCACGGCGCCCACGTATTGCAGCGCGACGTCGAGGAAGCGATCGGTGACCTTGGTCAGCTTGGCGAACAGGTTGCGTCCTTCCTGGGGGCTCTGGGCCATGTTGGCCAGGACCCTGAACCGATTCATGCCATAGTCGCGGTTCAGCAGCTTGATCAGCGCATAGGCGTCGGTGATGGAGGTCGGCTCGTCGCATACCACCAGCAGGACTTCCTGGGCGGCGCGCACGAAGCTGACCACCGAGTCGCCGATACCGGCGGCGGTGTCGATCACCAGCACATCCAGGTTGTCGCCCAGCTCGCTGAAGGCCTGGATAAGACCCGCGTGCTGCGCCGGCGCCAGGTGCACCATGCTCTGGGTGCCCGAGGCCGCAGGCACGATGCGCACGCCACCGGGCCCCACCAGGAGCACGTCGCGCAGATCGCAGCGGCCCTCGATCACGTCGGCCAGCGTGCGCTTGGGCGTCAGGCCCAGCAACACGTCGACGTTGGCCAGCCCCAGGTCTGCGTCCAGCAGCATGACCCGGCGGCCAAGCTCGGCCAGCGCCAGCGAGAGGTTCACTGATACGTTTGTCTTGCCGACGCCACCTTTGCCACCGGTGACGGCAATCACCTGTACGGGATGCATGCTACCCATGTGTTTTTATTACCTTGTCTCGCTTGGTCCCGGGCCACATGAGGGATTGCGCTGCCAATGCCAGAAGCTCGCCGGGCAATCCCTTGATGTAGGTTGTTTGCAACATTATGACCCTCAACCTGCGCGCTTGCCTGGGTTGTGGTAGAGATCAGCGAACATGTCGGCCATGGCCTCCTCGCTGGGCTCGTCCTGCGTCTGCACGCTGACGGCGCGGCTGACCAATTGGTGAGGGCGCGGCAGGTGGAGATCGTCAGGAATACGGGGGCCATCGGTCAGGTAGGCCACCGGCAGTTCATGTTCGATGACCAGGCTCAGCACGTCGCCGAGACTGCCTGTTTCATCGAGCTTGGTCAGGATGCAACCGGCCAGGCCACAGCGCTTGTAGCTGTGGTAGGCGGCGGTCAGCACCTGCTTCTGGCTGGTGGTTGCCAGTACCAGGTAATTGCGCGAGGCGATGCCACGGCCGGCCAGGGTTTCGAGTTGCATGCGCAGGGCCGGGTCGCTGGCCTGCAGGCCAGCGGTATCGATCAGCACCACGCGCTTGCGCAACAACGGCTCCAGGGCCTGGGCAAGGGACTGCCTCGGGTCGACATGAGTCACCGGCACACCAAGGATCCGACCCAGGGTCTTGAGCTGTTCCTGGGCGCCGATGCGGTAGCTGTCCATGCTCACCAGTGCCAGGTTCTGCGCGCCGTACTTGAGCACATAGCGGGCCGCCAGCTTGGCCAGCGTGGTGGTCTTGCCCATGCCGGCCGGGCCCACCACGGCGATCACCCCGCCCTCCTCGATCGGCTCGACCTCGGGCACGGCGATCTTGCGCGCCAGGTGCGCCAGCAGCATGCGCCACACCTGGCGCGGCTCGCGGATACCGGCGGTGAGATCGAGCAGCTCGCGAGCGATAGGGCCGGACAGCCCGATGCGCTGCAGGCGCCGCCAGATGCTGGCCTGCTGCGGCTGGTTGCCCTGCAGCTGGCTCCAGGCCAGCGAGCCGAGCTGCACTTCGAGCAGCTCGCGCAGGCCCGACAGCTCGGAGCGCATGGCATCGAACAGGCGTGGGTCGACCGGTGCCGGCGCGACAGGCGCGGCCGGGGCCTGCACCAGCGGCTCGATCAATGGCTCGGAAGCCGTCAGCGACTGGCCGGCGAACAGCTGGCGGTTGCCCTGTTCGCTCTCGTTGCGCCCGGCCAGTTCAGCCTGGGCGGTGGCAATGCGCGACTGGGTCTTGCGCAGCTCTTGTTCAAGCTCGGCATTGGGCACCCGTGGGGCCAGCGCGGACGGCGCGTAGTCCAGCGCTGCCGTCAGCTCGACACCGCCGGCGATGCGGCGGTTGCCGATGATGGCGGCATCGGAGCCAAGCTCATCGCGGACCAGCTTCATGGCCTGACGCATATCGGCGGCGAAGAAACGCTTAACTTGCATGGTGCACTACCTCAGCCGTTGGGGCCCACTGTGGCGACGATGGTCACTTGCTTGTTGTCAGGTATTTCCTGATACGCCAAGACATGCAAGTTCGGTACAGCCAGGCGGCCGAATCGCGACAGCATCGCCCTGATCGGTCCTGCGACCAGGAGAATCGCCGGCTGCCCTTGCATCTCTTGACGCTGGGCAGCCTCGATCAGCGAACGCTGAAGCTTTTCGGCCATGCTGGGCTCAAGAAGAACACCATCTTCCTGACCCTGCCCGGCCCTTTGCAGACTATTGAGCAAGATCTGTTCCAACCTTGGCTCGAGGGTGATCACGGGCAGCTCCGCCTCAACGCCCACAATGCTTTGCACGATGGCGCGACACAATCCGACCCGCACCACCGCCACCAGCGCGGCGGTATCTTGACTCCGTCCGGCGTTGTTGGCGATGGCTTCGGCGATGCTCCTGATGTCACGTACTGGCACTTGCTCGGACAACAGGGCCTGCAGGACCTTCAACAGGCCTGACAAAGAAATGACGCCCGGCACCAGCTCCTCGGCCAGTTTCGGCGAAGCCTTGGCGAGGACCTGCAGCAGTTGCTGGACTTCCTCGTGGCCGATCAGCTCGTGGCAGTGCTTGTAGAGGATCTGGTTCAGGTGGGTAGCGACCACCGTGCTCGCATCGACCACGGTATAGCCCAGCGACTGGGCCTGGCTGCGCTGGCCGACATCGATCCACACCGCTTCCAGGCCAAAGGCCGGGTCGCGCGCGGCGATACCGTTGAGCGTGCCGAACACCTGCCCCGGGTTGATGGCCAGCTCGCGGTCCGGATAGATCTCGGCCTCGGCCAGGATCACCCCCATCAGCGTCAGGCGGTAGGCACTGGGCGCCAGGTCGAGGTTGTCGCGTATGTGCACCGTGGGCATGAGGAAGCCCAGGTCCTGGGAGAGTTTCTTGCGCACCCCCTTGATCCGCGCCAGCAGTTGCCCACCCTGGTTGCGGTCGACCAGCGGGATCAGGCGGTAGCCCACCTCCAGGCCGATCATGTCGATGGGGGTCACGTCGTCCCAGCCCAGCTCCTTGGTGTCGATGGCGCGCTGCGGCGAAGGCAGCAAGTCTTGCTGGCGCTGCAG
>JAQZAY010000490.1 GCA_029239415.1 Pseudomonas sp.
TAATGAACTATTCCGTTAAATCTTCAGTTCTTGAGGCTGCTGAGCAGTATGAGGGTGAGCAGCGCCCGCATAGACTTTCAGCTTACGGTACATGTCGCGACCCAGCGGGTTCTTGGGCAGCATGCCCTTGACCGCGGTCTCGATCACGCGCTCAGGCGCCTTGGCGATCAACTTCTCGAAGTTGATTTCCTTGATACCGCCCGGGAAACCGGAGTGGGAGTAGTACATTTTGTCCGTAGTCTTGGCACCAGTCACACGGATCTGCTCGGCGTTGATGACGACGATGTAGTCGCCGGTGTCAACGTGAGGAGTGTATTCTGGCTTGTGCTTGCCACGCAGACGGCTAGCGATTTCGGTAGCCAGACGACCCAGGGTCTGACCAGCGGCGTCAACTACGAACCAGTCGCGCTTTACTGTTTCCGGTTTAGCAGTAAAAGTTTTCATTCTTTATAGCCTCAGGGGCCGCCCAGCGAAAATAAGACGGCGGATCTTACTGGATAGTGCTTCGCTTGACAAGTTCAAGCGCGCAGCCGCATACGGACGCTATCGGGGGCTCGGGTCAGCGCGTCCAATATTCGGCAGGGTTACTCCAGAGGGCGGGGCATCACTTCCACACACGGAGAGGGTCAGAATTATCCAGATTGCGTGAAAAATTACAACCTGCTTTCATGCTTATTTTTACCAGGGAGATCACCATGGACTATCGCAAGCTGGGCCGAACCGACCTGAACGTCAGCGCACTGTGCCTGGGCACCATGACCTGGGGCGAGCAGAACGACCAGGCCGAGGCCTTCGCCCAGATCGCGCTCGCCAAGGCCGGCGGCATCAACTTCATCGACACCGCCGAGATGTATCCGGTGCCGCCCCGCCCGGAAACCTACGCCGCCACCGAGCGCATCATCGGCAACTGGTTCGCCGCCAATGGCGATCGCGATGACTGGATCCTGGCCAGCAAGGTCGCCGGCCCAGGCAACGGCATCAGCCATATCCGCGACGGCCAGCTCAAGCACAACCGCCAGCACATCGTCAGCGCCCTGGACGACAGCCTCGCTCGCCTGCAGACCGACCGCATCGACCTGTACCAGCTGCACTGGCCCGAGCGCAGCACCAACTTCTTCGGCAAGCTTGGCTACCAGCACCTGCCCCAGGACCATTTCACGCCCCTGGAGGAAACCCTCGAGGTGCTGGAAGATCAGGTTCGCGCCGGCAAGATCCGCCATATCGGCCTGTCCAACGAAACCCCGTGGGGCACCATGAAGTTCCTGCAACTGGCCGAGAGCCGGGGCTGGCCGCGCGCGGTGTCGATCCAGAACCCCTACAACCTGCTCAACCGCAGCTTCGAGGTGGGCCTGGCGGAGATCGCCATCCGCGAGCAGTGCGGCCTGCTGGCCTACTCGCCCCTGGCCTTCGGCATGCTGTCGGGCAAATACGAGAATGGTGCCCGCCCGGAGCAGGCGCGCCTGACGCTGTTCAGCCGCTTTGCCCGCTACTCCAACCCGCAGACCGTGGCTGCCTGCAGCCGCTACGTCTGCCTCGCCCAGGCGCACGGCCTGGATCCGGCGCAGATGGCCCTGGCCTTTGTGACGCGCCAGCCGTTCGTGACCAGCAACATCATCGGCGCGACGAGTGTCGAGCAGCTACGCGCCAACCTGGCGAGCCTGGACCTGAACCTGGACGACGAGCTGCTGGCGGCCATCGAGGCGATCCATCAGGAGCAGCCCAACCCCGCGCCGTGAGCCCGGAAGGGTTCCCGCGTCGGCGCGGGAGCCCAGGGTAGACACGATCACCAAAACATAAGACGATCCAGCCGGTGATTGACCACTCTACCCTATAAGAACAACGACAATGATTCTCACCCAACCCACCGCGTCCCTGCGGCGCGTCAGTATCCTGGCCGTCGACAACGTGTTCGCATCGACCCTGATGCAAGCCAAGGATTTCTTCCACCTGGCCAGCCTGCGCTACAGCAAGCAGATGGGCCTGGGCCTGCAGCCGCTGTTCGAGACCCGCCTGGTGAGCCCGGACGGCCTGCCGGTGGACAGCTTCAGCAATGTCCAGCTGCCTGTCGAGGGCGCCCTGGAACAGGCCGACATCATCATCCTCCCGGCGTTCTGGGATGACTTCGATACCCTGCGCGAACGTTATCCGCAGGTGCCCGCGTGGCTGCGCGAACAGCATGCGCGCGGCGCGGTGCTGTGCGGGGAGGCCAGCGGCGTCTTCTGGCTGGCCGAGGCTGGCCTGCTGGACGGCAAGGAAGCGACCACCTACTGGCGATTCTTCAATAGCTTTGCCGAGCGCTTTCCCAAGGTCCGCCTGAACCAGGACAAGCACCTGACCGACGCCGACAACCTCTATTGCGCTGGCGGCACCACTTCGGCCTGCGACCTGTACATCTACCTGATCGAGCGCTTCTGCGGGGCCAACGTCGCCCAGGCGGTGGCCCGCGACATCCTCTACGAGGTGCAGCGCAGCTATACGCCGGGGCGCATGGGGTTCGGCGGCCAGAAGCTGCACCAGGACCTGATCATCCTGCAGATCCAGCACTGGCTCGAGGAGCACTTCGCGGACAAGTTCCGCTTCGAGGATGTGGCGCGCAACCACGGCATGAGCATCCGCAACTTCATGCGCCGTTTCCAGGGAGCCACGGGCGACAAGCCGCTGCATTACCTGCAGCGCTTGCGCATCGAGACGGCCAAGGGGTTGCTGTCGAGCACCCGCAAGAGTATCAAGACCATCAGCTACGAAGTGGG
>JAQZAY010000491.1 GCA_029239415.1 Pseudomonas sp.
TAGGTGGTGCTGGTTTGCGACCAGCTCAAGCCGCTGATCACGTCGAAGCCGCGCATCAGGGTGTCGTTGCCCTGCTGGACGATGCCGTAGTGGTTGCCGAAACGATCCGTGCAGTTGAGCAGCATCGCGCTGCGAGTGCAGCGCATGGCGTCGCCCGGCAAGGTGAAGGCGGCCTGGGCCGACAGGCTCAGGCAGAGCAACAGGACAGTGGTGATCGAGCGCACCGGGGTATCCACTCGCTATCAGGTTCGTCAGCCTAGCCGATCGTTCAGAATCGGCCGGTCAGTGGGTATTCGACCGCCAGGCGCAGCTGATCCGTGTCGCCTTCAGCCTGGGCCGCGTTGCCACGGTGCACGCTCTGGCGCAGCAGCACATTGAGCCCCTTCAGGGCGCCGGATTGCAGCACATAACGCAGGTGCAGATCACGCTCCCAATGCTTGCCACCCTCGCCGTAGCCCAGCCAGGCGTAGCTGCCGTCTGGGTCCACGTCGCTGCCATCAATGCCGCTGCCGCGCACATAGGCGGCGCCGGCGCTGAGCCCGGGCACACCGACACCGGCCATGTCGTAGGTGTAGGCCAACTGCCAGGATTGCTCGTTTGGCGCGTTGAAGTCGGAAAGCTGCACGGCATTGCCCAGCCAGATGGCCCCTCGGGTCACGTAATCGAACGGGCTGTCGCCATCGACCTTCTGGTAGCCCAGGGCGAGCTTGTGAAAACCTTCGCTGTAACCGAGCAGCAAGCTGGCGGTAGTGTTGGACACCCGACCGGCCAGCGCCTGGCCGATATCGCTGCTGCGGTAGAGATTGAGATCGGCGCTCAGCGCTCGCCTGTCACTCAAGGCATGGACGTAGTTGACGCCCAGGTATCCGGTACGCCAGCTGTCTTCCAGCTCACCACCATAGAGGCTCAGCGACAGTGCCGGCACGCCGCTGTAGGTGCCGCCGACGAAACTGAAGGCGTTGCCCAATGACCTGCCGGGGTCTGCGTAGTTGATGATCAGTGAGTTGTTATTGCTGCGCGAATTGCGATCCGCCGAGCCGGTGAAGTGCCCACCGGTTAATACCAGATTATCGATCTCGCGGCTGTCGAGAAACCAGCCAGTGTGGGTTTCCGGCAGCAGACGGCTGTCGGACGAGGAAAAGATCGGCGTCTTCACCCGTTGCTCGCCATAGCGTACCCAGGTCGATGACAACCGTGCCTTGACGGCTGCGCCACCGCGAGCAACCTCGCTCTGATCGTAGCCCTCGTTGTCCACTGGCATATGCCGCATCTTGCCGGCCCGCCCGCCGCCGCCATCGAGCTTCTGCGCCAGGTACAGATGGCCATCGAGGCCGAAACCCACTGTGCCCTGGGTGAACCCGGACTTCACCTCGCCCTGCATGCCGTAGCCCCACTCCTCGGCATAACCGTTACGGCTGTCGCGCGGCTTGTAGACGTTGCGAGCGCCATTGCTGCGTCCACCATTTCGGTAATCGCGATTCTCGTACACGCTGCGGTTGACCAGACTCCAGGTGGCGTCGCCGATAAAGCCGGCGCTTTTGGCTTGCGCATCGCCCGCTGCAAACACCTGGGGTGAAACGCAGCATGCCGTCAGGGCCAGAAACCCCAGAGATGATCTGTTCACGATTGCTCCTTGATTGAACTCATATGCCAGCAAAGACTGAATGCCGCCGTCATGCCGATGCCCATCAAGGCCCACCACAGGAGTTGCGGCGGCGGCTGATCGGCCGGCAGGAAGCGGCCGATCAGCACGTTGCTGAGCAACGCCACCAAACCGCCCACCCCGGCGAAGAATCCGTAATAGGCTGCCAACTGGCCACGCTTGGCGTAATGGGGAACATGGGCCGACAGCAGCGGCAGCACCAGCAGGCTGCCAAGGCTGAACAGCGCAGCCATGATCTGCACGGCCAAGTGCCCACCCAGCACGCTGACCAGCGGCTCGGCGAGTAGGCCGTAGCTGGCCGCCATCAGTGCCAGACCGATGCCCATGCTCTGCCCTTCGCTCAGCCAACGCTGGCGCAGGCTGCTGGCCGGCATCTGCAGCAGCACGCCGACCAACGCGGTGATCACGAACACCTGGGTGATCCATTCCTGACCACCGCCGTAGGCGTGGCTATAGGCCGGCACCGCCAGGTACAGCGGATGGAACAACAGCGGATAGGCCGCCGCCAGCAGGGCGAAACGCAGGAAGGGCCACTGCTGGAGCATGTCCAGGCACTGCCGCAGCATGGTTACCGGCTGCTCGCCCGAGACCAGATCCTTGAGCGGCAGAAAGCGCCACTGCACCAGCGTCATCACCAGGAACAGCGCGGCCGACACGCTGCCGGTCACCGAGAAATCCACGCTGATAAATAGCAGACCGGCCAACGGGCCGATAAGCATGCCGGCGGTGCTCGCCATGTTGTGCAGGGCGAAGGCCTGCTTGCGCAGCTGGGCGTCCTGGCATTCATCGGCCAGGTAAGCCTGGGCGCAGGGCGTGAACAGTGCGCCGGCGAAACCGCTCAGGCAGGCAGCCAGCAGCAGCACGGTGAGGCTCTCGGAAAAGCCGAACACCGCGAAGCCGACGCAACGCACCGCGCAGCCGATCAGGATGGCGCGCCGATACCCGATACGATCACCCAGCAAGCCGCCGAGCAGGAACAGCCCCTGCTGGCTGAACACCCGGATGCCCAGTACCAGGCCCACGGCCCAGCCAGCCAACCCGAGGTTTTCACTCAGGTGCCCGGCCAGATACGGCATCAGC
>JAQZAY010000492.1 GCA_029239415.1 Pseudomonas sp.
CCGCGCTTCGGCGAAGCGTTCGTCGATCAGCACCAGCGTGCCCTGATCGTGGTCACCCCGGATCACCCGGCCCGCGGCCTGGATCACCTTGCGCACCCCCGGATACAGGTAGGCGTAGTCGAACCCGGCACCGAACTGGCGTCCCAGGCGCTGCTTGAACTGCTCGTTGACCGGGTTGACCTGGGGCAGCCCGAGGGTGGCGACGAACGCCCCGATCAGCCGCGTACCGGGCAAGTCGACCCCCTCTCCGAACGCCCCGCCCAGTACCGCGAAACCGACCCCCTGCCCGTCCGGCACGAAGCGCGCCAGGAACGCCTCGCGCCGCGCCTCGTCCATGCCTGGCGCCTGCTCCCAGCGCGGGATCGACGGATGACGCTCGGCCAGCAACCGCGAGACCTGCTCCAGGTACTCGAAGCTGCTGAAGAACGCCAGGTAGTTGCCCGGCTGCCGCGTGTACTGCTCGGCGATCAGCTCGACGATGGGTGCCAGCGACGCCTGCCGCTCGCGGTAGCGCGTCGACACGTGGCTGGCGATGCGCACCTGCAACTGCTCGGCACGAAACGGCGCGGCCACTTCCAGCCAGGCGGTGTCGGCCGGCATGCCCAGCAGGTCGGTGTAGAACTGGCGCGGCCCGAGCGTTGCGGAGAACAGCGTGACGCTGCGCGCGGCGCTCATGCGCGGCGCCAGCAGCCGGGCCGGGACCACGTTGCGCAGGCAAAGGGTGGCCAGGCGCCGCTTGCCCTGCCCCTCGCGCACGCTGACGTCGAACAGGAAATGCTCGTCGAACAGCTCGGCCACGCGAGTGAACTGCAAGGCATGGAAGTAGAACGCCAGCAGGTCCGGCTCGATGCCGAGCGGGGCCTGGTTCATCTGCTCCTGCACCACGCCGACGAAGCGCTGCAAGGCGCGCAGGAGCGGCTCGGGCAACACTGCACTGGCCTGGTACGGGGCGCGCTGTTCCTTGTACAAGGCATTCCAGGCGCGATTGAGCCCGTCCAGTACGCTGGTCAATCCGGCCGGCTTGCGCTTGCGCAGGGTGGCCAGCTGGCCCTGGTCGAGGCTGGCGCTGTACATCTGTCGCCCACGCTCGACCAGGTTGTGCGCCTCGTCCACCAGCACCGCCGTGCGCCACTGGTTGGCCTGGGCCAGGCCGAAGAGCAAGGCGTGGGCATCGAAGTAGTAGTTGTAGTCGGCCACCACCACGTCAGCCCAGCGCGCCATTTCCTGGGCCAGGTAGTACGGGCAGACCTGGTGCGCCAGCGCCACCTCGCGCACGCCGGCCTGGTCCAGCAGCGGCTGCTGGTTGGCCGCCGCGCGTGCCGCCGGCAGGCGATCGTAGAAGCCTTGCGCCAGCGGGCAGGACTCACCATGGCAGGCCTTGTCCGGGTGCTCGCAGGCCTTGTCGCGGGCGATCAGTTCCAGGGTGCGCAAGGCCGGTTGCGGCGAGGCCTCCGTCAATTGGCGCAGCGCGTGCAGGGCCAGAGCACGGCCAGGGGTCTTGGCGGTCAGAAAGAAGATCTTGTCGAGCCGCTGCGGGGAGGTGGCCTTGAGCAGCGGGAACAACGTGCCCAGGGTCTTGCCGATGCCGGTGCTGGCCTGGGCCATCAGGCAGCGCCCGGTGCTGACCGCCTTGTACAGGGTCTCGGCCAACTGTCGCTGGCCCTGGCGGAAGGCGGCGTAGGGGAATTGCAAGGCCTGCAGGCCGTCGTTGCGCGCCAGCAGCCGTTGCTCCTGGGCCTGGGCCCAGCCGAGAAAGTAGGCACAAACCTTGTCGAAGAACCGTTCCAGGTCGGTCGCCTGCCAGGACTCGCTGATCACCGTCTGCCGGTCGCTGTCGACGTCCAGGTAGACCAGGGCCACCTCGAGGCGCTCGAGCTGCCGTGCCTGGCACAGCAACCAGCCATAGACCTTGGCTTGTGCCCAGTGCAGTTGCCGGTGGTTGTCGGGCTGACGCGACAGGTCACCGCGGTGGGTCTTGATCTCCTCCAGGCGGTTGAGCGCCGGATCGTAGCCATCGGCCCGTCCGCGTACCCGCAGGCTCTGGTACTGCCCCTCCAGTGCCACTTCGGCCTCGTACCCCGCCCCACGGCGCGCCACCACGCGGCGATGGCCGTCGATGCCCTCCTGGGCGGTGGGCGACGGGGTGAAGCGCAGGTCCAGGTCGCCGACCTTGGCACTGAACTCGCACAAGGCGCGCACGGCAACGGTGTAGCTCATGACGCCGCGTTGTCCCAGCGCACGTGGCAGACGTCCACCGGCAAGCCATGCTCGCGGCAGAACTCCAGCCAACGCAGCTGGTTGTCCTGCAGGCGATCACCGGGGCCCTTGACCTCGATCATCCGGTAACGCCCCTCGTCGGGCCAGAACTGGATCAGGTCCGGCATGCCGGTGCGGTTGTTGCGGATGTCCTGCAGCAGACGGATGAAGCACGCCTTCAGGTGTGCCGGCGGCAGGCAGCCCAGCGCCTGCTCGAGCAGCTCGGGCGACAGCGCCGGCCAGCAGACGAAGGGTGACTGCAAGCCGTGCTTGGCCTGATGGACCTGGCGGATGGCCTCGGCATGGGTGCCGGCGTCGAGCCGGGCGAAGCAGGCCTCGAAGGCCTCGGCACGGCGTAGCTGGAAGTCGGCCTCGTGCAGGTCTTGCGGCGCGCTCTGGAACGGGTGGAAGAACGCACCCGGCACGGGCGAGAAGATCACCTCCCAGCACAGCAGCCCGAACAGCCCGTTGAACAGGGTGTTC
>JAQZAY010000493.1 GCA_029239415.1 Pseudomonas sp.
CAGCTGGCGAATGGTGTCTTTCATCAGGTTCTCTTTCGACCGCACGCGCGGCGGGCGCTTCGAGGCGCAGGTGGAAAAACTGGGCATTATCCGGTCGCACGCGGCAGGCGGCAAGTCGTAAGCGGCAAGTGGCAAGTGGCAAGCCGCAAGCCGCAAGCCGGGCGGCGGTGAAGGTGAGGGCAACTCAATGGGACAGGCAACGTCGCTCTGGCTTGAAGCTTGAAGTCTGCCCCTCAGTAGAGATCCACAGGATCCACATCCAGCGACCAGCGGACCTGGCGGCCCGACGGCATCTGTTCGAGTTCCAGCAGCCAGCTGGCGAGCAGGCGATGCAAGGCGGCCCTGGCGTTGGCCTGCAGCAGCAACTGGGCCCGGTAACGGCCGGCGCGGCGCTCCATGGGTGCTGGCACGGGCCCGAGCAATTCGATGCCGGCTGCGCCCTGCGTGGCGAGCAGGCGCTCGGCCGCCGCGCAGGCTGCGTCGAGGAAGGCTTCGGCCTGGCCCGGCTTGTGTGCTTCAGCCCGCAGCAGAGCCAGGTGCGAGAAGGGCGGCAGGCTCGCGGCGCGCCGTTCGCTCAAGGCCTGATCGGCGAAGGCGGAGTAGCCCTGCTCGGTCAGCTGCACCAGCAAGGGGTGCTCGGCCAGGTGCGTCTGCACGATCACCTTGCCGGGCTCCTCGGCTCGCCCGGCGCGGCCGGCCACTTGCACGATCAGCTGCGCCATGTGCTCGCTGGCGCGAAAATCACCGGAGAACAGGCCGCCGTCGGCATCGAGGATCGCCACCAGGGTCACCCGCGGGAAGTGGTGCCCCTTGGCGAGCATCTGGGTGCCGACCAGGATGCATGGCTGGCCTCGCTGGATGGTGGCGAACAAGGTCTGCATGGCGTCCTTGCGCGCCGTGCTGTCGCGGTCCACGCGCAACACCGGGTACTCCGGGAACAGGATGCTCAGGCGCTCTTCGGCGCGCTCGGTGCCGGCGCCGACCGGGCGCAGGTCCACATGGTTGCACTGGGGGCACTGGTGCGGGATGCGTTCTTCGTGGCCACAGTGGTGGCAGCGCAGCAGCCCCGAACGCTGGTGCACGGTCATGCGGGCATCGCAGCGTGGACAGCCGGACAGCCAGCCGCAGTCGTGGCATAGCAAGGTGGGCGCAAAGCCGCGTCGGTTGAGGAACACCAGCACCTGCTGTCCGGCCGCGAGGGTCTGACCGATGGCCTGTTGCAGGGGGCCGCTGATGCCGCTGTCCAGCGGCCGGCTCTTGACGTCCAGGCGCAGGAAGCGTGGCTGCCGGGCACCACCGGCCCGCTGGTGCATGCGCAGCAGGCCATAGCGGCCAGTGTGAGCATTGTGCAGGCTTTCCAGCGACGGGGTGGCCGAGCCGAGCAGGATCGGCACGTCTTCCTGGCGTGCACGCACCAGCGCCAGGTCGCGCGCGTGATAGCGCAGGCCTTCCTGCTGTTTATAGGAGCCGTCATGCTCTTCGTCGATGATGATCAGGCCAGGGTGTTTCATGGGCGTGAACAGCGCCGAGCGCGTGCCGATGATGATGTCCGCCTCGCCATCGCGCGCCGCGAGCCAGGCATCGAGCCGTTCGCGGTCGTTGACCGCCGAGTGCAGCAGGGCAATGCGTGCGTTGAAGCGCTGCTCGAAACGCGCCAGGGTCTGCGGCCCCAGGTTGATCTCGGGGATCAGCACCAGTGCCTGCTTGCCGGCCTCGAGGGTTTCGCGGATCAGTTGCAGGTACACCTCGGTCTTGCCGCTGCCAGTCACCCCGGCCAGGAGAAACGCCTGGAATCCGCCGAATGAGGAGCGTACGGCATCGAACGCGGCACGCTGTTCCTCGTTCAGCGGCAGTTCGGGCTGGGCGAGCCAGTGTTCGTGACGCGCCACCGGCAAATGGCGGCGCAGCTCGATCTCCACCAGTTGCTTGGCCAGCAGCAGGTCGAGGCTGTCCTTGCTCAGGCCCAGCTTGCTCAGCACCGCATGGGCCACGCCGTGGGGGTGCTGCGCCAGCGTCTGCAAGGCTTCGCGCTGGCGGGGCGCTCGGGCGATGCGCGGATCGTCCAGGCGCGCCCCAGGGGCGATCTGCCAGAACCGTTCCTGGCGCATTTCGGCCGGCTCGCCCTGGCGCAGCAAGGTCGGCAGGGCCCAGTTGAAGGTATCGCCCAGGCTGTGCTGGTAGTACTGCGCCGTCCACAGGCACAGCTTGAGCAGAGACGCGGGCAAGGGCGACACCGGGTCGAGCAGCGCCGTGGCCGGCCGCAGTTTGTCGGCCGGCACGTCACTGGTGTCGGTCACCTCGACCAGGATCCCGATCAGCTCCCGGCGGCCGAAGGGTACGCGCAGGCGCATGCCCGGCACGAAGGTCTTGCCCGAGGTGCCCGGCGGCGCACGGTAGTCGAACAACCTGCGCAGCGGCGAAGGAAGGGCAAGGCGCAGGATGACGTCGGGCACGCGGCAGATCTCTGAAGAGGACACGAAAGGCCTAGCGAGCCTAGGCTATGTACGTAAAGTGCCTGCGCAACGATTATGCTGCGTTGAAAACAGGCTCAGAATGCTCATTTACAAGGCGTAAACTCCGCTTCCTCGCCTGTTTTCGCCTTGCCTAATCGCCGCTCGGCGACTTTTCGTACAAAGCCTAGCACGACGGTCGGTGGGTGCGGCAACTTGCGCTGGCGCATGGCTCTGCTATCATACGTCGCCTGATTCCGTGCGGTATTCAACAATGGTGTTG
>JAQZAY010000494.1 GCA_029239415.1 Pseudomonas sp.
GATCTTCGATGCCCTGCTCGGGGCGCGGCACGACCGCCGCACCACCGTGGTGGCCCTGGGGGGCGGCGTCATCGGCGACATGGCCGGCTTCGCGGCCGCCTGTTATCAGCGCGGCGTCGACTTCATCCAGGTGCCGACCACCCTGTTGTCACAGGTCGATTCCTCGGTCGGCGGCAAGACCGGCATCAACCACCCGCTGGGCAAGAACATGATCGGTGCGTTCTACCAGCCCCAGGCGGTGCTGATCGACACCACCAGCCTGTCGACCCTGCCCGCGCGCGAACTCTCGGCGGGCCTGGCCGAAGTCATCAAGTACGGGTTGATCTGCGACGAGCCGTTCCTCGGCTGGCTCGAGGCGCACATGACGGCCCTGCGCCAGCTCGACGCCCAGGCGCTGACCGAGGCGATCCGCCGTTCCTGCGCGGCGAAGGCCGTCGTGGTCGGCGCCGACGAGCGCGAGTCCGGGGTGCGTGCCACCTTGAACCTGGGGCACACCTTCGGCCATGCCATCGAGACCCACATGGGGTATGGCGTCTGGTTGCACGGCGAAGCCGTGGCGGCCGGGACCGTCATGGCGCTGGAGATGTCCATGCGCCTGGGCTGGATCGACCGCGAGGCACGCGACCGCGGCATCCGCCTGATGCAGGCGGCAGGGCTGCCCGTGGTGCCACCTGCACAGATGACGCCTGCCCAGTTCATGGAACACATGGCGGTCGACAAGAAGGTCCTCGACGGCCGCTTGCGCCTGGTGCTGCTGCGCCAGCTCGGTCAGGCCGTGGTGACCGACGACTATCCGACAGAAATTCTTCAAGCCACGCTGGCAGCGGATTACCGCGCGATCGTGGCTCAGGTTGAGGGTGTGACCGCGTAATGACCAGTTTGCATGCCGATGAGGCCTTTCTCGAACACTATCAATTGAGCCATGACCCGTTCGCCGCGCGCGTGCCGGGCTTCAAGTTCTTCCCGGCGCAGCGCAAGCCGGTGCTCGGCCAGCTCCACCACTTGGCGCGCTACAGCCAGTTGCTGCTGGTGGTCACCGGGCCCCTGGGCAGTGGCAAGACCTTGTTGCGTCAGGCGCTGGTGGCCAGCACCAACAAACAGGCGGTGCGCAGCATCGTGGTGTCGGCGCGTGAGGCCGGCGACGCGGCCAGTGTCCTGGGGCAGGTGGCCCAGCAATTGGCGGGCGCGCAACCAGAGGTGCAGAGCATTCTCGCCCAGGTCGTGCAACTGGCCCTGACCGGCCAGGAAGTCTACTTGCTGGTGGACGACGCGGAACAACTCGACGAGTCGGCACTCCAAGCGTTGCTGGAATTGACGGCAGGCACGCCAGAGGCGCGCCCGCATGTGTTCCTGTTCGGCGAGCCCTCGCTGATCGCGGGGTTGGACGAGCTCAGCGAGGGCCAGGAACGGTTCCATGTCATCGAGCTCGAGCCCTACAGCGAGGACGAGACCCGCGAGTACCTCGAGCAGCGCTTGGAAGGCGCCGGCCGTGGCATCGACGTGTTCACGCGCGAGCAGATCGTCGATATCCATGAACATTCCGACGGTTGGCCTGGCACCATCAACCAAGTCGCCCGGGATACATTGATCGAAGCCATGATCGCCAGCCGAAGTTCGGCCAAGCGACCAGCCATGGGGTTCCCTATGCCTAAGAAGCATGTACTGGCACTGTCCGCCGTCGTCGTGGTGGCTGTCGCAGCCGCCGTCCTGATGCCCAAGAAAAGCGACACGCCGGCCCAGGCGCCTGCCGAGCAGGCGCAGTTGCCGCTGGGCCAGGGCCAGCCGAACACCGTCCAGTCCAACAATGGCAAACCGGCCATCGAGTTCTCCGGGTCGTCGCAATCCCTGCCGATGAACGGGCAGTCGCCCGTGGTGCGTGAGCCGCTGGCCGAAGCGGCTGGCATGGGCGAAGGCGAAGAGGGCACTGCGGCCGGAACCACGGCGCCGCAGCCTTCCACGCCGCCGACCGTGACCACCACCGCGCCGCCCCAGGGCATGGCGGCAGGCCCTGCACCTACTCCGGTACAGCCCCAGAGCACGGCGCCTGCCCAGCAGGCCGCCGTGGCACCGGCGCCCAAGCCTGCGACCCAACCGGCCAAGCCGGCAGTGCCTGTGGCCAAGCCTGCCGCGCCAGCGACTCAGGTGGCCACCGCCAAGCCTGCTGAAAAACCCGCCAGTGGCGGCGCTGGCAGCAGCTGGTACGCCGGGCAGAAGTCGGGCAACTACGTGTTGCAGATTCTCGGGACCAGCTCCGAAGCCTCGGCCCAGGCATTCGTCAAGGCGCAAGGTGGCGAGTACCGCTACTTCAAGAAAACCCTGCAGGGCAAGCCGCTGTACGTGGTGACCTACGGTAGCTTCGCCAATCGCGATGCAGCGGTTGCCGCCATCAAATCCTTGCCAGCCAAGGTCCAGGCTGGTAAACCTTGGCCACGTACCGTCGCCAGCGTCCAACAAGAGCTGTCGACCTCCCGCTGATACCGCCCGGACGGCGCCACCCCAGCCGTCCCGTAGCTGAGCGATTCCGGACTCGAATGCGCCTGCCGTGCCCTGCACGGCAGGCGCGTCTGTCCCAGGCTGTTGGCCATGAGCCCTGCAGACAGCCCATGCTGCCTACCGCGATCGTGCTTTCATGAGCGATAGCACATAAAAATCGCGACAAGCATTCAAAAATGCGACATAAAGCGTAAGTGGATCGTCACTATCGTTTGTGAGCGCGATCGCCGCTGTGCCA
>JAQZAY010000495.1 GCA_029239415.1 Pseudomonas sp.
GCTGCAAGTGCATTATGGGCGGCGCATGGTCGCGCAGAAATTCTCCCCCTACCTGGATTGGCGCTTCAATCCCGAAGTGCTTGCGGCGGCCACTACCCGGCAGCGGCGATTGCTGGGGGATCACCGTGAGGCCGAATACGATTGACCCAGGCGCCCCCGGGGTTCCAAGAGGTGCCCAACCTGTTGGCAGCACGCAGATCGTTTCATGGCCCTGACGGCCCTTAGCCAATAGTGGCAAAACACTTCCTATTTCCTGACTGATTGATTGATACTCGCCGAGTGTTACCACTTGTTACCTCGTTGGATGCCCGGCGTTAACAAGATCAAAACGAGAGGCATGAGCCTCCATTTGCAACAGGCCAGCGCCTGGACGCTGGCCCGTGCATGTCAGATATCAGGAGATTGTCACAGATGAAAACCCGTCTCGCTGCTTCATTGGTCGCCGTCCTGGCCCTGGGATCGGCCAGCCTGGCCCAGGCCGCGGCAGTCACTGGTGCCGTTGGCGCCACCAGCCAGGGCGACCTGACCTACCGCATCGGCCTGTCCTCGGAATGGGACAGCAAATGGTTCGAGAGCAGTACCGGCCACCTGGGCGGCTATTGGGATGCAGCCTACACCTATTGGGAAGGCGGCGATGCCAGCGGTGCGCATTCGCTGTCGTTCAGCCCGGTATTCGTCTACGAGTTCAGCGGCTTCACCTACACCCCGTACATCGAGGCCGGCATTGGCCTGGCGGCATTCTCCAAGACCGAGGTCGGCGACCAGCGCCTGGGTTCCTCGTTCAACTTCGAGGACCGCATCGGCCTGGGCCTCAAGCTGCCGGACGAGCAGAAGGTCGGGATACGCGCGATCCATTATTCCAACGCAGGGATCAAGGAGCCCAACGACGGAATCGAGTCGTACTCGCTGTTCTACAGCAAAGGGTTCTGACCGACGTTCTTCGCGCGCAGGGAGTCCTTTCCCTGCGCCGCTCCCTGTCAGCGAAGCCCCTTGATGGCCAGCACGTTGCACAGCGGATACTCGAGCACATGCGCCGTGGTGCCGCCCAGGAACGCTTGCAGCGCATCGTGGCGGTGGTTACCCATGACGATCACATCGGTGCGGCCCTGGCTCACGAACCGAGCGATGGCCCGCGTCGCCGCGCCTTCGAGAAAGTGGCGGCGCTCCAGGGGGACCTGGTGGTGATCGCCCAGCCGGTTGAAGGCCTTGTGCTGGGCGTCGCGCACACTGCCTTCGAACCCAGGCATGGTGACGGTACCGGCGCCAAAGTCGGCGATATGGGTACGTGAGGCGTCGCAGACGTGAAGCAGGTGCAATTCGGCGTTGCATTGCAAGGCCAGGGCATGGGCAGTGGCGATCACCTGCGGGTCAAGGGTCTCGCCAGTGCCATGCGCCATCAGGTCGACGGCAGCAGCGATCTGCCGGGGCAATGGGCAGCGAATTTCACTGACCAGGTGCACGGCGACCGGGCTCTGCTTGAGCAGTTGCCAGTCCAGCGGGGTGACCAGCAGGCGCTTGAGTATCGGCTCGTGCTGCACATCCTTGACCAGCAGGTCGCAACCCAGGCGCTCGACCTGCTGCAGCACCGCGGCCAGCGGGTCACGGGTCAGCAGCAGGTCGGTGGAGGCATCCAGGCCGCGATCTCGCAACAGTTCGGCGGTATCGGCCAGCCACAGGCGAATGTTGCCGAGCAAGCGTTCTCGCTCGCCTGGCTCGCTCATCAGGCCGAAGGTATCGACGTCGTCGACGAACACATTGATGTCCAGCAGCGCGCCGCTGGATTCGGCCAGCGCGACCGCCCGCTGCAGGGCAGGACTATGGCGCATCTGCGGGCCGAGCATGACGAACACTCGCTTGAACTGGCTCATCTCACACCTCCAGGTGCGGCAGCCCCCCTTGCATGCCTGTCAATGGTGACCGGCGGCACAGTGTGCCAAGATCTACTTCAGTCTAGTCCGTGCTGGCCGCGAGAAAGGTCCGCCGGGCGATCGATGTCGAGCAGGATGCCCGGATCGTCGACCGCGACCCTGCGCACGGCGTGTGCGTGACGTTGCAGCACCGCTCGAGCGCCACTGTCGCCGGCGAGCTGGCAAAGCTCTGGCCAGAAGCTGCGTCCGAACACCACGGGATGCCCGGGCTGTCCCCCATGGGTCGGGACACCGATATGCTCGGCGTCACAGGTGGCCAGCAAGGCGTCCAGGGTGGCAGGGGTCACGAATGGCATGTCGGCAAGAAAGACCGCCAGGGCATCGGCCTGGGATGCCTGGGCCATCTGCTCGGCCCCGGCGGCGATGCTATGGCCCAGGCCCAGGCGAGTACTGGCCGATTGCACGACCCGTATCGTTTCGGGCAACCCCGACGGCCGGGGTTCACCAGGGCGCAGCACCAGCCACACCTCGTCGAGCCGTGCACACGGCAGGGCCAGGCTGGCCTCGAGCAGCGTCTGGCCGTCGTCCAGGCACTGGTTGCGCTTATCGCTGCCGAAACGCCGGCTGTAGCCCGCAGCCAGCACCAGTGCCGCCACTTTGCAAGTCATGTGCGGGCTCCTCGCCGCCGTGGGGAGCCTGGAAGACTACCTGATCAGGCACCTGCATGCGTCACTGGTCCGATGCAACCTGCTTCGGCATGTGGATTCTGCGGGTCGTCGAGTGGGGTATGATGCCGGCCTTTTCTCCCTGATCGAGGCCTCCCCATGACATTGACCCGCGAACAGATCACCGAGTAC
>JAQZAY010000083.1 GCA_029239415.1 Pseudomonas sp.
CAGGTTCTTGCACGAAAATGGCGTCCGCGCTCGTTCCGCGAAATGGTCGGCCAGACCCATGTGCTCAAGGCCCTGATCAACGCGCTGGACAACCAGCGCCTGCACCATGCCTACCTGTTCACCGGGACCCGCGGGGTGGGCAAGACCACCATCGCGCGCATCATCGCCAAGTGCCTGAACTGCGAGACCGGCATCACCTCCACGCCTTGCGGCAGCTGCTCGGTGTGCCGGGAGATCGACGAAGGCCGCTTCGTCGACCTGATCGAGATCGACGCCGCCAGCCGCACCAAGGTCGAGGACACCCGCGAGCTGCTCGACAACGTGCAGTACGCCCCGAGCCGCGGGCGCTTCAAGGTCTACCTGATCGACGAAGTGCACATGCTCTCGAGCCACTCGTTCAACGCCTTGCTCAAGACCCTGGAAGAGCCGCCGCCCTACGTCAAGTTCATCCTGGCCACCACCGACCCGCAAAAGCTGCCGGCGACCATCCTGTCGCGCTGCCTGCAGTTCTCGTTGAAGAACATGACCCCCGAGCGCGTGGTCGAGCACCTGAGCCATGTGCTCGGCGCCGAGAACGTGCCGTTCGAGCCCGATGCCCTGTGGCTGCTCGGGCGCGCCGCCGATGGCTCGATGCGCGATGCCATGAGCCTCACCGACCAGGCCATCGCCTTCGGCGAAGGCAAGGTCCTGGCCGCCGACGTGCGGGCCATGCTCGGCACCCTCGACCATGGGCAGGTGTACGGTGTGCTGCAGGCGCTGCTCGAGGGCGATGCCCGCGCGTTGCTCGAGGCGGTGCGCCAGCTGGCCGAGCAGGGCCCTGACTGGAGCGGCGTGCTGGCCGAGATGCTCAACGTGCTGCACCGGGTGGCGATCGCCCAGGCGCTGCCCGAGGCGGTGGACAACGGCCAGGGCGATCGCGAGCGGGTGCTGGCGCTGGCGTCGGCGCTGCCGGCCGAGGATGTGCAGTTCTATTACCAGATGGGCCTGATCGGTCGTCGTGACCTGCCGCTGGCGCCGGATCCGCGAAGCGGCTTCGAGATGGTGCTGCTGCGCATGCTGGCGTTCCGGCCGGCCGATGCTGACGATGCGCCGAGACCGGTACTAAAGCCGGTGGGGATCAGCCAGGCCACAGCTGATTCCACAGGTGCGGTGGCAGCGGCGGCGACCGTCGCGCCGTCGACCGTCAAGGCCGCGGTGCAGCCGCCCGCGCCGGTGGCGATGCCGCAGCGTGAGCCAGAGCCAGAGCCAGAGCCGGTCCGCAAGCCGGTCGTCGATCAGCCTGGAGAACACATCGACCTGCCGTGGAATGACCCGGTGTCAGCGCCTGTGGCTACTGCTCCCGAGTCAGTCGCGGTACCCGCTGCGGCTGCCGCCGGCCAGCCCGGCGCGCATGAGCCGCCGCCGCTCGAAGACGATGGCTACAACCCGGCAGGCATGGACCGCGACGACGAGCCGCCGCTGGACGAGGACTACTACGCGCCGGAAGTCGACCCCGTCGGCTTCAGCTACCTCGACGAGCTGGCCGAGCACGTGCATGAGCCCGACGAGGTAGCCAATGTCCCGGAACCGTTGCCAGCGTCGCAACCGGCCACCGGCCTGGCCCTGCAATGGCTGGAATTATTCCCACAGTTGCCGATCTCAGGGATGACCGGCAATATCGCTGCGAACTGTAGCCTTATTGCCATGAATGGCGATGACTGGCTGCTGCACCTGGACCCGGCGCAGGGCGCCTTGTTCAACAGCACCCAGCAGCGGCGCCTGAACGAGGCGCTCGACCAGCACTTCGGCCGCTCCATCCGTCTGTCGATCGAACTGGTGCGCCCCGAGCAGGAGACCCCCGCTCAGGCCGCCGCGCGCAAGCGCGCCGAGCGCCAGCGCGAGGCCGAGGAGGCGATCGACAGCGATCCGCTCATCCAGCAGATGATCCGCCAGTTCGGCGCCACCGTGCGCCAGGATAGTATTGAACCTGTAGACGCCCTGGTCAGCCAGGGCCAGTGACTTGATGAATCATGCGGCCGGCCCTGTCGTCCGCATCACGTAACCCGATCGAGGATTTCCCCATGATGAAAGGTGGCATGGCAGGCCTGATGAAGCAGGCCCAGCAGATGCAGGAAAAAATGGCCAAGATGCAGGAAGAACTGGCCAATGCCGAAGTGACCGGCCAGTCCGGCGCCGGCCTGGTCAGCGTGGTGATGACCGGTCGCCACGACGTCAAGCGCATCAGCCTCGACGACAGCCTGATGCAGGAAGACAAGGACGTGCTCGAGGACCTGATCGCCGCCGCCGTCAACGACGCCGTGCGCAAGGTCGAGCAGAACAGCCAGGAAAAGATGGGCGGCATGACCGCCGGCATGCAGTTGCCGCCGGGCTTCAAGATGCCGTTCTAAGCGGTATCGCGCGTGACCCCATGGGAGCACCGGCCGCAAGGCGGGTGCTCCCATTCTTGTTTTATCCGTACCCGATGAATTGGCAGGCCCACATACCATGAGTTTCAGCCCCCTGATCCGCCAACTGATCGACGCCTTGCGCATCTTGCCCGGCGTCGGCCAGAAAACCGCCCAGCGCATGGCGCTGCAACTGCTCGAGCGCGATCGCAGCGGCGGCGCGCGCCTGGCACAGGCGCTGAGCCAGGCCATGGAGGGCGTAGGGCACTGCCGCCAGTGCCGTACGCTGACCGAGCAGGAGCTCTGCCCGCAATGCGCCGACCCACGCCGCGACGACACCCTGCTGTGCGTGGTGGAGGGGCCGATGGACGTGTATGCGGTGGAGCAGACCGGTTACCGCGGGCGCTACTTCGTGCTCAAGGGGCACCTGTCGCCGCTGGACGGGCTGGGGCCCGATGCGATCGGTATCCCGCAACTGATGCAGCGGATCCAGGAGCAAGGGAGCTTCAGCGAAGTGATCCTGGCGACCAACCCGACGGTGGAAGGCGAGGCGACCGCCCACTACATCGCCCAGCTGCTGGCGGACAAGGGCCTGGTGGCGTCGCGGATCGCCCATGGCGTGCCGCTGGGCGGGGAGCTGGAGCTGGTGGATGGCGGGACGCTGGCGCATTCATTTGCGGGGCGCCGGCCGATTTCGTTGTAGAGCCGCGGGCTCAAGTTCAGCGCTGGGCCTGTGTATGAGCGGGCAAGCCCGCTCATACAGGATCAGTATTCGGTCAACAGGAACTCCGTCAGGCAGAACGTCGGCACGCCGCTGTTCTGCAACCGGCGCGAGCCTTCGAGCTCGGGCAGGTCGATGATCGCCGCTGCCTCGAACACCTGGGCGCCCGTGCGGCGGATCAGGTTGGTCGCGGCCAGCAAGGTGCCGCCGGTGGCGATCAGGTCGTCGAACAGCACCACCGAGTCGCCTTCGCACAAGCTGTCGGCATGCACTTCCAGGAAGGCTTCGCCGTATTCGGTCTGGTAGCCCTCGGACAGCACGTGGGCGGGCAGCTTGCCCTGCTTGCGGAACAGGATCAGCGGCTTGTTCAACTGGTGGGCGATGATCGATCCGATCAGGAAGCCGCGCGCATCCATGGCGCCGATGTGGCTGAACTCGGCCTCGACATACCGTTCGATGAACTGGTCGGCGACGTAGCGCAGGCCACGTGGCGACTGGAACAGCGGGGTGATGTCACGAAAGATCACGCCCGGCTTGGGAAAGTCCGGTACAGGGCGGATCAGGGCTTTGAGGTCGAAGGTGTCGCTGTGCATGGGGCGGGTATCCTGAAAAACGAATGCCCGCCAGTATAACCGGTCTGCGCCGACTCAGGCCTCCATTGCGCCACCCGCCAGTGCACACAGCTGGATCGGATCGAGGATATGCACCTCCTTGCCCTCCGCGCTGATCAGGCCGTTCTGCTGGAAGCGGGTGAACACCCGCGAGACGGTTTCCACCGCCAGGCCCAGGTAGTTGCCGATTTCGTTGCGCGACATGCTCAGGCGGAACTGCCTGGACGAATAGCCACGGGCGCGAAAGCGCGCCGACAGGTTGACCAGGAACGTGGCGATCCGCTCATCGGCAGTCTTTTTCGACAGCAACAGCATCATTTGCTGGTCATCGCGGATTTCCCGGCTCATCACCCGCATCAGTTGCCGGCGCAACTGCGGCAGTTGCACCGAGAGCTCGTCGAGGCGGTCGAAGGGGATCTCGCATACCGAAGTGGTTTCCTGGGCCTGGGCAGAGACCGGGTAGGCCTCGGCGTCCATGCCCGACAGCCCGACCAGCTCGCTGGGCAGGTGGAAGCCGGTGATCTGCTCCTCGCCGGCGTCGCTCAGGCTGAAGGTCTTCAACGCGCCGGAGCGGACCGCGTAGACCGAGCCGAATGGGTCACCCTGGCGGAACAGGAACTCGCCTTTCTTCAGCGGGCGTCCGCGCTTGACGATGTCATCGAGTGCGTCCATGTCCTCGAGGTCGAGGGACAACGGAAGGCACAGGGGGGCCAGGCTGCAATCCTTGCAATGGGCCTGGCTGTTGACGCGCAGTTTGACTGGCTCGGGCATTCGATCGATCCTTGTGGAAAAACACACATAAGCCGTAAGGGTAACCCACGGGGCCTGGGCAGACCAGTGTGCGCTTCCTGCGCGGACATCCTCCCGGGTCAGATCACCCGCGAAAAACGCTGGCGGTCGTGCAGCGCAAGGTAGGCGTCGAAGACCATGCACACCGAGCGCACCAGCAGCCGGCCGGCCGGCAGCACCCTGATGCCCGTGGCATCCAGGCTGATCAGCCCGTCCTGGTGCATGGCCTGCAACTGCGGCCAGAGTGCCTTGAAATAATCGGCGAAATCGATGGCGAACGCCTGTTCGATGGTGCTGAAGTCGAGCTCGAAATGGCAGATCAGCTGCTGGATCACCGCCCGGCGCAAGCGATCGTCCTGGTTGCACAGCAGCCCCCGCTGGGTCGCCAGCTGCCCGTCGCAAAGGGCGGCCTGATAGGTGTTCAGGTCGCTGCTGTTCTGGCAGTACAGGTCGCCGACCTGGCTGATCGCCGATACCCCCAGGCCAATGAGGTCGCAGTGGCCGTGTGTGGTGTAGCCCTGGAAGTTGCGTTGCAGGGTACCTTCTTCCTGGGCGATGGCCAGTTCGTCGTCGGGCAGGGCGAAATGGTCCATGCCGATGTAGCGATAGCCCGCCGTGGTGAGCTGCTCGATGGTGGCTTGCAGCATGTCGAGCTTGGCCGCCGGCGACGGCAATTCGCTGTTGTCGATGCGTCGCTGGGGCATGAAGCGCTCGGGCAGGTGCGCATAGTTGAACACCGAGAGCCGGTCGGGCTGCAGCCGGATGACTTCGTCGACGGTGCGCGCAAAACCCTGCGGCGTCTGCCTGGGCAAGCCGTAGATGAGGTCGAGGTTGACCGAGCGGAACTGCAGGGTGCGCGAGGCCTCGATGAGGGTGCGGGTCTGCTCCAGGCTCTGCAGGCGGTTGACGGCCCGCTGCACCGCCGGGTCCAGGTCCTGCACCCCGAGGCTCACGCGGTTGAAGCCCAGCTCGCGCAGCAGGCCCATGGTCGACCAGTCGGCTTCGCGAGGGTCGATCTCGATGCCGTAGTCGCCCGAGTCATCCTCGAGCAGGCTGAAGTGCTCGCGCAGGCGCGCCATCAGCTGGCGCAGTTCCGGGTGGCTGAGAAAGGTCGGGGTGCCGCCGCCCAAGTGCAACTGCTCCACGCGCTGCCCGGGGTCGAGGTGGCAGGCGACCAGCTGGATTTCCTGCTCCAGGCGCTGCAGATAGGGCAGCGCGCGCCCGCGGTCCTTGGTGATCACCTTGTTGCAGGCGCAGTAGTAGCAGATGTTGGCGCAGAACGGCACATGCAGGTACAGCGACAGCGGGCGCGCTGAGCGGCGGCTCTCGCGCAGGGCATGCAGCAGGTCGAAGGAGCCGACCTCGCTGTGCAGTTGCACGGCGGTCGGGTAGGAGGTGTAGCGTGGCCCGGCCAGGTCGTAGCGGCGGATCAGGTCGGAGTCCCAACGAAGGTCGTCGAGCATGTGGCGGTTCCCGGGGATAGCAGCGGTCTGCGCAGTCTAGGGACCGCCGCAGGGCCCGGTGTTGATTTGAATCAACACCGGTTTAGTGGCCCATCAGCCAGTGCTGGTGCGGGCCAGGCAGGGTCCACAGGCCGAACAGGATCACCAGCACGCCGCCGGTCATGCGCACGCTGCGCTGGCGCAGCAGGCCGATGACACGGTCGGCGGCAAGCCCGGTCGCCAGCAGGACGGGCCAGGTGCCCAGGCCGAACGCCAGCATCAGCGCTGCACTGTCCACGGCATTGCCCTGGCTCGCGGCCCAGAACAGGGTGCTGTAGACCAGCCCGCACGGCAGCCATCCCCAGAGTGCACCCAGCAGCAGCGCGCGGGGCAGGCTGGACACCGGCAGCAAGCGCGTGGCCGCCGGCTGGACATGCCGCCACAGGCCGCGGCCCACTGCCTCGACGCGAGTCAGGCCGCTCCACCAGCCGGCCAGGTACAAGCCCATGGCGATCAGCAGCAGGCCCGCCGTCACCCGCAGGCCGAACGCCACCGGGCTGTTGGCCAGGGCCCAGCCGGCCAGGCCCAGCAACAGGCCGGCCAGGGCATAGCTCAGCACTCGCCCGACGTTGTAGGCCAGCAGCAGGCGCAGGCGGCGGCTGCGTTGCTCGGGCGGTATGGCCAGGGTAAGGGCGCCCATCAGGCCGCCGCACATGCCCAGGCAATGGCCACCCCCGAGCAGGCCGAGGATCAGCGCCGAGCCCAGCAGGGGCAGCAGGTCAGGCATGGGGGGTGCCGCCCTTGTCGCCGGCTTTGCGCTCGGCCTGGGGCAGGGCGCCCTGGTGACGAGGGTCCTGGTCGTCGAACAGGATGCTGTGGGCCGGGCCTTCGAGGTCATCGTACTGGCCGCTGTCCACGGCCCAGAAGAAGATGTACACGGCAACGCCGACGATCAGCAGGGCGGCCGGGATCATGATGTAGAGGGCGGGCATCGGGAGGCTCCTGATTGCGCCGTGGCGAAGTGGGGAAAGTCGACAGTGACCGTGGGGCCGGGGGGGCGGGCCAGGCGCAGCGCGTTGAGCACCACGACCAACGAACTCACCGACATGCCGACCGCTGCCCACACCGGGGTGATCCAGCCCAGCGCGGCAAACGGCAGCATGAGCCCATTGTACAGGCTCGCCCAGAGCAGGTTCTCGAGGATGATCCGCCGCGTGCGACGGGCCAGCTCGAAGGCCTGCACCAGCGACTCCAGGCGATTGGACAGCAGCACCGCATCGGCGCTGGTCTTGGCGAGGTCGGTGGCCGAGCCCATGGCGATGCTGATGTCGGCCGCCGCCAGCACAGGTACGTCGTTGACGCCGTCGCCCAGCATCAGCACCTTGCGGCCCTCGGCCTGCAAGGCCTTGAGCCTCGCCAGCTTGTCGTCGGGGCGAAGGCCGCCGATGGCTTCGTCGATCTGCAGTTGCGCCGCTACCTCGGCAACCATCGGCGAACTGTCGCCGGACAGCAGCAGGGTGCGCCAGCCGCGCGCCTTGCAGGCCGCGACCAGCCTGCCTGCATCGTCGCGCAGGCGGTCGTCGAGCACCAGCCAGGCCAGCGGGCCCTGGCGGTCGGCCAGCAGCAACCACTGGCCGTGCTCGGCCGGCGTGTCCGGCACCGGCGCGCCGCTCAGGGCGCAGGCGAACGCGGCCTGGCCGATACGCAGCTCGCGCTCGCCGACCTGGCCTTGCAGTCCCAGGCCGGGGACGCTTCTGACATGCTCGGCCGCGGCAGCGGCACGCCCGAAGGCCCGGGCGATGGGGTGCTCGGAGCGGTTTTCCAGCGCGGCGGCCAGTTCCAGGCACTGCTCGGCGGCAAGGCCTGCCAAGGGACGGATGCTGCGCAGGGCCAGCCGCCCTTCGGTCAGGGTGCCGGTCTTGTCGAAGACCACTGTGTCGATCTGGTTCAGCCCCTCGAGCACATGCCCCCGCGTCAGCAGCAGGCCAAGCCCGTGCAAGGTGCCGGTGGCCGTGGTCAGCGCGGTCGGCGTCGCCAGCGACAGCGCGCAGGGACACGTGGCGACCAGCATGGCCAGGACGATCCAGAATGCCCGCGGCGCATCCAGCTGCCACCAGAGCAGGCCGATGCCCGCCGCGGCGATCAGGCTGAACAGCAGGAACCACTGCGAGGCCCGGTCGGCCAACCGCGCCAGGCGCGGCTTTTCGGACTGCGCGCGTTCGAGCAGGCGCACGATGGCGGACAGGCGGGTGTCGTGGCCCAGGGCCTGGACCTCGATGGTGAGGATGCTTTCCACGTTCAGCGTCCCGGCCGTGACGGCATCGCCGTGGCTGCGCCTTTGCGGCAGGTATTCACCGGTCAGCAACGCTTCATCGATGCTCGAATGCCCGTCGACGATGCGCCCATCGGCGGGAATCACCGCGCCCGGCTGTACCAGCACCCGTTCGCCCGCGCGCAGTTCGGCCAGCAGCACGCGCTGGCTCTGGCCGTCCTGGTCAAGGCGCAGGCACGAAGCCGGCAGCAGGTTGACCAGCTGCGCGGTGGCCGCAGCCGTACGTTCGCGGGCGCGCCGCTCCAGGTAGCGGCCAGTGAGCAGGAACAGCGCGAACATGCCTACGGTGTCGAAGTACAGCTCGCCGCTGCCACTGATTGCCGTCCAGATCCCCGCGCCGTAGGCCAGGCCGATGGCCAGCGACACCGAGACATCCATGGTCAGGTGGCGCGTGCGCAGGTCGCGGGCGGCGCCCTTGAAAAAGGGCGCGCAGCTGTAGAAGACGATAGGGGTGGTCAGGAACAGCGCTACCCAGCGCAGGATGGTGTGCAGCTCGGGGCTGAGGTCGATGTTGAATTCGGGCCAGGTGGCCATCGTCGCCATCATCGCCTGGAACCACAGCAGGCCCGCCACGCCCAGGCGGCGCAGGGCAGTGCGGTTATCGCGGGCCAGCTGCTCAGCGGCCTGGTCGGGTTGGTAGGGATGGGCGGCGTAGCCGATCTGGCGCAGTTCGGCGAGCAGTTGCGAGAGCGGCAGCCGTGCGGCTGCCCAGCTGACCTGCAGCCGATGATTGGACAGGTTCAGGCGCGCTTCGACGACGCCGGGCAGGTTGCGCAGGTGTTTCTCGATCAACCAGCCACAGGCGGCGCAGCTGATGCCTTCGACAAGCAATGTCGTCTCGGCCTGCTCGCCGTCGTGGCGCACGAAGGATCGCTGCACATCGGCGCGGTCGTACAGCGCCAGTTCGTCCTGCAATTGCCGCGGCAGGGCCTCGGGGTTGGCGCTGGCCTCGCTGCGGTGCTGGTAGTAGTGCTCGAGGTTGCCGGCGACGATCGCCTCGGCCACGGCCTGGCAGCCGGGGCAGCAGAAGACCCGGGGCTGGGCCAGGACCACGGCGGTGAAGCAGGCGCCGGGGGGGACTGGGAGGGCGCAGTGGTAGCAGGGGGTGATCATGGGTTCTGGCCGGGGATTGGGGTGGCCTCTTCGCTGCGGTTCGGCGCTCCGACAAGCCAGCTCCCACAGTTACAGCAAGTACCGACCCAGGGCATTCCAGGCAAGATTCTGCTGGACCAGTCACTGCTGTACCTGTGGGAACTGGCTTGCCAGCGAAAGGGCCGGCTCATTGTTCCAGATGCTCCGCCCCTTGCAAGGCCTCGTCCCCGAGCTCCAGGACCACGCCATGCCCGACCCTTTCCTCCTCGAACAACCGCCACACCTGCCCCTGCTGCTCGCCCAGCAACTCGACGAAGCGCCGCCCCTCGACCCGGTCATCCAGCTGGCCGACATAGCGCCCGTTCGAACCCAAGTTCAACACCACCTTGCGGTCCTTGTCCGGCTGCGTCGGCGAGATCAGGTTCAGTTCCACCTGCGCCGGCGCGCTTGCGCCGCTCAGGCGCAGCTCGACCTCGCCGGTCAGCTCATCCAGCCGCAGGCTGGCCTTGAGTCCCAATTGCTGGGCCAGCAACTCGCGGTCTAGCGAGCGGTTGATACCCTTGCCCGCCTCGTAGTAGTTGTCGGTGACCAGGTTGTCCGGGTTGCGCACGGCGATGGTGACCATGGCCAGGCTCAGGCACACCGAGGTGGCGAGGATGGCGATGATGATCCAGGGCCAGAGGTGCTTGTACCAAGGGCTGGCGGCGGTGGCGAAAGGCATGCTGGGCTCTCTCAACGTATCTGCGGGCCGATGAACCGGCTCCTGGCTTCGACCTGCGAGTCGCCGTCGTCGGCGTCCTGGAGGAGGAAGGTGACTTCATGGGTGGTCGAGGACAGGCGCTCGGGCTCGACAGACAGGCGCACCGGCAGGCTGACGATGTCACCGGCGGCCACGCGGATCTCGCGCGCGCCCTCGAGCACCAGGCCGGGCAGGCCGCTGGCGCCAAGCACGTAGACGTGGTCGTGCTGGTCCTTGTTCATGACCTTGAGGCTGTAGACGTTCTCGATCCGGCCCTGGGCATTCTCGCGGTACAGCACCCGGTCCTTGCTGACATCCAGGCCGACCAGCGAGCGGGTGGCGAACGCAGTGGCCAGCAACCCGGTCATCGCCAGCAGCGCCAGCGCATAGCCGATCAGCCGCGGGCGCAGCATCCGGGTCTTCTGCCCCGACAGGTTATGCTCGGTGGTATAGCTGACCAGGCCCCGGGGGTAGTGCATCTTGTCCATGATGCTGTCGCAGGCGTCGACGCAGGCCGCGCAGCCGATGCACTCGATCTGCAGGCCGTCGCGGATGTCGATGCCGGTCGGGCAGACCTGCACGCACATCGTGCAGTCGATGCAATCGCCCAGGCCCTGGGCCTGGGGGGCCGTGTCCTTCTTGCGCGGGCCACGCGCCTCGCCGCGGCGTGGGTCGTAGGAAACGATCAGCGTGTCCTTGTCGAACATCACGCTCTGGAAGCGCGCGTAGGGGCACATGTGCACGCACACCTGCTCGCGCAGCCAGCCGGCATTGCCATAGGTCGCCAGGGTGAAGAAGCCCACCCAGAAATAGGCCCAGCCATCGGCCTGGCCGGTGAAGAACTCCAGCACCAGCTCGCGGATAGGCGAGAAGTAGCCGACGAAGGTCACCCCGGTGACCAGGCCGATCAGCAGCCAGAGGCTGTGCTTGGCGGCCTTGCGCGCCAGCTTGTTGGCGCTCATGGGCGATTTGTCGAGCTTGATGCGCTGGTTGCGATCGCCCTCGGTGAGCTTCTCGCACCACATGAAGATCCATGTCCACACGCTTTGCGGGCAGGTGTAGCCACACCACACCCGGCCCGCGTACACGGTGATGAAGAACAGCCCGAACGCCGCGACGATCAGCAGCCCCGACAGCAGGATGAAATCCTGCGGCCAGATGGTCGTGCCAAAAATGTAGAACTTGCGCTCGGGCAGGTTCCACCACACCGCCTGGTGCCCGTCCCAGTCCAGCCAGACGGTGCCGAAGTAGAGCAGCAACAGCAGCACCCCGGCGACCCTGCGCAGGTTGCGAAACACGCCGGTGAAGGACCGGGTGTAGATCTTTGCCCGGGAGGCATAGAGATCGACGCTGTCACCGGGCGTGCTGGCAGGCGGGGTGACATCGTGTAGCGGAATCTGCTTGCTCATCATCAATCCCACGGCGGTGGAAGGTGCCGCGGCCAGTGCATGCCGGTCGCAGTCGTTTGGCGCGCATGATACGCCGGGACTGCAGCTCCCGGCGGGCGAGCCCATTGATCCAGGTCGTCCTGGCGTGCGTCAGTCGGCTTTGGTTGTCTCGGCGGGCTCTTCCTGCGACAGGCTGTAGACGTACGCCGCCAGCAGGTGCACCCGGTCATTGCCCTGCAGTTGCGCCTGCGCCGGCATCTGGCCCTGGCGGCCGTGGCGGATGGTCTGCTGCAGCTGGGCAAAGCTCGAGCCGTAGATGAACGCCTGCGGATGGGTCAGGTCGGGAGCGCCCATGATCGGCGTGCCCTTGGCCTCGGGGCCATGGCAGGCCACGCAGTTGGCAGCGAAGATCTTCTGCCCGTTGACGGGATCGGCCTTGATGCCTTCCGGCAGCTTGCGCCCATCGAGCTGGGTCAGCACGAAGGCGGCGACATCGGCCACGCCTTGTTCGCCGATCACTGCGGACCAGCCCGGCATGACGCCCTGACGGCCGTTCATGATGCTGGCCTTGATGGTTTCGGGCTCGCCGCCCCAGCGCCAGTGCTGGTCGGTCAGGTTGGGAAAGCCGTAGGCGCCCTTGGCGTCGGAGCCATGGCACACCGAGCAGTTGGAGGCGAACAGGCGCGCGCCCATCTTCAGTGCTTGCGGCTGCCGGGCGACTTCCTCGATAGGCATGGCGGCGTACTTGGCGAAGATCGGCCCGAAACGCGCATCGGCCTTGGCCATCTCTTTTTCCCACTCGTGCACGCCGCTCCAGCCCGTCTGGCCGTTGGCGAATTCCGACCCGTCCTGGTAGCCGGGGAGGATGCCTTTCCAGTTGCCCAGGCCCGGGTACAGCGCCAGGTAGCCCAGCGAGAAGACGATCGTGGCGATGAACAGCCAGAACCACCACTTGGGCAGCGGGTTGTCGTATTCCTCGATGCCATCGAAGGCATGGCCCACGATTTCGTCGGTGGCTTCGCTGCGCTGGCCCTTGCGGGTCGACAGCAGCAGCCAGGTCAGGGCGAACAGGGTGCCCAGGGTCAGCACAGTGACGTACAGACTCCAGAAGGTGCTCATGCTTTGTTACTCCTCGACGCGTTCGCTTTGACTTGCTCGACCTGCTCGATCGCTTCGGGATCGTCCGCGA
>JAQZAY010000084.1 GCA_029239415.1 Pseudomonas sp.
CTCGACGAGCTTTTCCTGACCGAGGATCTGGGTGGAAAGAAAGGTGCGCAGCGCCACGAGCGCTTCACGGTGTTCCATCGTCGAGACTTCCTGGTTGAGCGCCGGGATGGGTTGGCGAACCACCGCACAGGCAAGGGTGGCTACTTTAATGCATCCGCCCCCCTGCCGACCAATGGCGACAGACAAATAACACCTGGCCATGCAGGCGTCGCGTCCATTTTTCCAGCCTTCGCATGCCCATGCGCCGATTCACACAGGACGCGCCGCTGCCTTCCATGGCGTTTTAGTCCAAGGAAGCATGAGCATGAACCGACCATCAGGTCATCCTGAAACGCTGCGCATCGGCGTATTCTTCGATGGCACGGGCAACAATCGCATCAACAGTCTCGAGGCAGTCGAAGGGCTGCCTGTCGAGAGACAAGGCAACAGTTACGCCAATGCGTTGACCAATGTCGCGCTGCTGTACGACCTGTACCGGTCCACGCCCCAGCCACTCGCTGGGGCGCAGAGGGTCGAGCGGTTGTACGTAGAGGGCGTCGGCACGACCCAGCGGCAGGCGGATTCGTTCTGGAGTCAGGCCACCGGACGCGGGCGCACCGGGGTTGTCGAACGCGTCGAACAGGCCAGCCAGGCGCTGGCCGGTCAGGTGGCGCGGCACTCTCGGGTACCGGCCGCCGGCCAGCCTCTCCGGTTGCAGGTCGACCTGTTCGGCTTCAGTCGGGGCGCGGCTGCCGCCCGGCACCTGGCCAACGACCTGCACCGTGGCCAGCAGAGCCGGTTCGCACGCACCCTGTTCGAACAGGTCGGCGTGGCCTGTACGGTCTCGATCGGCTTCATCGGACTGTTCGACACGGTCGTGGCTGTCCTGGCGCCCTTCGACGATGACCGGGGCGGCCTGGACCTGACGCTCGCACCAGGCGTGGCGGAGCAGGTGGTGCACCTGGTCGCCGGCGATGAGCATCGCTACCACTTTCCGCTGGTGCCGACGGCGAACGACATCGTGCTGCCGGGCGCGCATTCGGACGTCGGGGGTGGATATCCGCCGTCACTGCAAGAGCGCGTGCTGATGTGCAAGCCGCGGTCGAACCGTGTGCCTGTGACCACCCCCGTGGAACAGACCGCTGCGTATCGCGAAGTGGCCGCACTGCTCGAGACGATGCCTGACACCCGCCTGGTGACGTGGGAGCGCGCCTTGACGTCGCGGCGTGGACGGGGCGACGAGCCGGCGGAAAAACAGGTTTACGCAGCCGTGCTGCGCGAGCGCGAGGTGCAAGGGCACCTGTCCCGTGTCGCGCTACGCATCATGCATGCCAGGGCGCGGCGTGCTGGGGTGCCCATGATGGCGATCGATGAGCAGGACACGCGCCTGACACTGCCGGAGGAGGTGCGCCCGCTTGCCGACAAGCTCCACGCGTTCGCCCTGGGGGAGCGCCAAGCAGCGGCGTTGACGCTGGAGGAGCGGCAGTTGCTGGCCTCGCGCTACATCCACACCTCGGCGAACTGGAACCCGGTCAAGGGGCTGCGTCATAGCGAGCTCGACGCCGTCTACCTCAACCGACCGGCGCCGGCGGGGCGGCGGCAGGTCTGAGCCTGGCCGGCGCTCGGCGGGCGCGCCAGGGTGTCTCAGGGAATCAGGCGTTGCGCACGCAACTGATCGAACACGTCGAAGAACGCCTGGTCGCTGGCCTGGTAGGCCGTGAAGCCCAGGCGTCGACTCTTGGACATGTCGGTCACCACCTCGATCGGGCGCCCCAGGTCGGCATCGGTGTGCCAGGGCGACACCAGTCGATTCATGTCAGGCTCCTGCAGGCCGTTCGTTTCGGCGATCTGACGCCAGGTCGGCGCATCGTCGGCCATCTGCGTTTCCAGGGGCGACAGTTGCGCGGGATAGTCGGCTGCCTCCAGGCCGAAGTACTCGGCGATCCTGCTCCACATCCATTTCCAACGGAATACATCGCCGTTGGTGACGTTGAACGCCTGGTCGAAGGCCGCTGGCGTGGTGGCGGCCCAGAGCTGTTGCTGCGCCAGCTGGCGAGCGTCGGTCATGTCGGTGAGGCTGTCCCATTGGACGCGCGAGCCTGGGAAGACGAAGGGGCGGCCCAGGTGCTTGCACACGGTGGCGTAGACGGCGAGGGTGGTCGCCATGTTCATGGCGTTGCCGACCGCGACACCGGTGACCGTGTGCGGACGGTGCACGTTCCAGGTGAAGCCGTCACGCTCGGCAGCGCTGAACAGTTCGTCTTCCTGGGCGTAGTAGAAGTTCTCGACGTCCAGGCGACCTTGGTCTTCGCGGAACGGCGTGTGGGGCAACTGGCCTTTGCCGTAGGCATCAAAGGGTCCGAGGTAGTGTTTCAGGCCCGTGACCAAGGTGACGTGACGCACGCTCTTGGTGGGGCGCAGCGCGTCGAGCAGGTTGCGCACCATGGCGGCGTTGACCTGGATGTTCAGGGCTTCGCTGGCCTGCCGCGACCAGGTCGTGATGAACACATGGGTCGGCTGCTGGCCGGCCAGGGCGGTTGCCAGGGAAGCCGGGTCCTGTAGGTCGGCGGCCAACGGGGTCACGCCAGGTTGCTGGCCCGGATGGCGCGACAGGGCGGTGACGGGCCACCCTTGCTCGACCAGCAGGTGGGTGAGGGCGCTGCCGACGATACCGCTGGCACCGACGACCATGGCTGTCTGATTCATGCTGTTCTCCTGTGGGTATGGTCGTCTGAGGACGCAGAGGCCGCCGTGTTCCATCGCATCGACCGTTGGGCCGATCCCGGTGCGAGGCGTTGAAACTTGCGCCCTGCCAGCGGGCCGAACGCTTCTCCAGGGCGCAAGGCTGGCACGCACCCTCAACCGCAGGTCACTGCCAGCGCAGGGTGCCGGCCAAGGAAACCCGATGACGTCTCCCACGCTCGTTCATCGTGGTGGTCACGAAGGCGTGACCGGTTCCTGCCACCAGCTCTGGCTCGATGCCGAGCACAGTGTGCTGATCGACTGCGGTGCCTTCCAGGGGGCAGACCACGGCGATGACGAGGAGGATCGCCTGGCTCTGGGCTTTCCCGTCGACGGGATCAAAGCACTGATCGTGACCCATGTGCACCTCGACCATGTCGGGCGCATCCCCAACCTGTTGGCGGCTGGCTTCGACGGGCCCATCTTGTGCAGCGAACCGTCGGCCCGTTTGCTGCCGATCGTGCTGGAAGACGCGTTTCGCCTGGCGATCAGCCGTGATCCCGAGGCGCTGGAGCGCTACCTGAAGGTCATCGAACAGCGCATCATCGCCTTGCCCTACGGCACCTGGTTCACCTTGCACGACGCCCCGACAAAGGGCTGCCAGCTGCGTCTGCAACCGGCCGGCCATGTGCTGGGGTCGGCCTACGTGGAACTGCAGTTCACCGACCCGGACGCGCAGCAGCGGGTGGTCTTCAGCGGCGACCTGGGCGCCTCGCATTCGCCGCTTCTGCCGGACCTGGAAGCGCCCGAACAGGCCGACCTGCTGATCCTGGAAAGCACCTATGGCGACCGCTGCCACGAAGACCGCCGCCATCGGCGCGAGCGCTTGCAGGCGGTCATCGAACGCGCCTTGGCCGACCAAGGCACGGTGCTGATCCCGTCGTTCTGCATCGGCCGCACCCAGGACCTGCTCTACGAACTGGAAGCCATCCTGCACGAACGCTGTGCGGCCGCCGAGGCACCGGGTCCGGCCCGCGACACGGCGAGCACGGCGCCGGACATCGACTGGCCGGAGATCCCGATCATCCTCGATTCCCCTCTGGCCGGACGCTTCACCCAGGTCTACAAAGAACTGCGCGACTTCTGGGATGAACCGGCCCGTCAGCGGGTGGAGCAGGAAGGCCGCAGGCCGTTTTCGTTCAGGCAGCTGGTGATCGTGGATGACCACGCCGAGCATGAACGCATCGTCCGGCACCTGGCCGATAGCGCGCGCCCGGCCATCGTCATCGCCGGCAACGGCATGTGTGCCGGGGGGCGGATCGTGCGCTACCTGAAGACCTTGCTGGGCGATCCACGGCACAACGTGGTGTTCGTCGGGCATCAGGTCAAGGGCACGCCAGGGCATGACATCCAGACCTATGGTCCCGAGGGCGGTTACGTGTTGCTGGACGGCGAGCGCGTCGACATCCGGGCGGGCATCGACAGCGTCGGGGGCTATTCGGCCCATGCCGACCAGGCGGACCTGGTCGGGTGGGTGACGCGCATGGCACAGTGGCCGACGGAAATCCGCTTGATCCATGGGGAATTGCAGGCCAAGCAGTGCCTGGCCGAGCTGTTGCACCGGCATTACCAGCAGGCGGGCCGGCAGGTGCGAATCGAGATTCCCCACGGGTGACCCGAGTCGGTGGGGCAGGTCGCCGGCTAGCTCACTTGCAGTTGCCGGCCTTGCGGTAGCCAGCGGCCTGGGCCTGGGCCTCGGTGGTGAAGCGGGTCAGGTTCTTTTCGGCCACCTTGCCATAGCTCGGGCAACCCGACGGCAGGTGATAGAGCAGGCTCTTGCGGTTGCCTTGGATGTCGCCCGAGCCAGTCGCGGCCGCAGGCGCGCCGTCGGCCTTGGCCGGACGCGCAGCCGGGGTCGAAGCGTCCACCAGGCCATCGCCGACCGGCTTGTAGCCCAGCGTCCAGTGCCGCTCACCGGTCACGAAGGGGTTGGCGTGGCCCATGATCGCGGCGATGCGCTGGTTACGCTGCTTTTCCCAGGCGCTGACCGGGTACTGCGTGTCCCAGGCCATCAACAGCTGCTGCTGCTGGCGCGACATGTTCAGCTTGTAGCGATCGAACATGTAGAACGTGGTGCGTGCCACCAGCCCTTTGACCGCATCGCGGGGTTCGGCGGCGCGCTGCTGGAAGTCCACCTTGGTGGGGCATTGCCCATACTGCGATGCGGCGCCGGCGACCATGCCGTAGTTGAAGTTGCTGCGATCACCGTTCACCTCGCCCACGGCGGGGTACAGGTTGAACAGGTTGGCTTCCATGGCACGGAACACCGGGTCGGCGTCGACGCAGTGCGCACGGCCGCCGTTCTGCCAGCACTGGCGTTGATGGCCGAAGGTCCAGGCCGGGACGATGTGTTCCCACTCGGTGCGTTCGGCACGGTTCTGCTGTTTGCGGGTCTGATAGCCACACGACTGCGCGTCGATCCGGCCCCCCGACTTGCCGACCCAGGTCCACTTGCAGCCACAGTACAGCTCGCCGGTGGCGCTGTTGCCCTGGTCGAAGTAGATCTTCTGCTTGGCCACGACCTTGGCTTCGGCAAAGGTGGCAGGAGGCGCGGCATGCGCGCTGGTGACGAGGGACAGGAGCAGCGTCAGGGCGTACAGCAATCGGGTCATGGTCACGGGCAAGGGCAGGGAATGGAGCGCGGATTATACGCACAAACCGTTTCCCCCAAGGCTGTCAGAGCAGGTGAGGCACAGGGGGAGCATTTTCCCTGAAGGGATATCCAACGTCGGCGGCTTTTCAGGGTCTGACCTGTTTCGCCATTTCATTGACCAGGAGGGTTCATGAGTCGCTTCGAACACGCAGAGCCTGCCGTGCCCAGGCAGGCAGACGATACCGTGGGCGCGCGTGCGGTCCAGGGCGGCAAGCGCGCGACACGCCTGTCGTTCTTCATCGCCGGGTTCGCCTTGTCCTGCTGGGCGCCGTTGGTGCCCTTCGTCCAGGCCCGCATCGGGGCCGATGCGGCGACGCTGGGGCACATCCTGCTGTGCCTGGGGCTGGGGGCGGTGATCGGCATGCCTGCCTCGGGAGCGTGCTGTGCGCGGGTCGGCGCCAAGCCGGTGATCGTGACCGGTGCACTGTGCCTGCTGCTGATCCTGCCGCTGCTTTCGGTGTTGTCCACGCCCCTGGCCTTGGGGGTGTGCCTGCTGGTGTTCGGCGCTGCCGTGGGCGCCATCGATGTCGCTGCCAACATTCATGGGATGGCGGTGCAGGATGCGGCCGGTGTACCACTGATGTCGGGTTTCCATGGGCTCTACAGTGTCGGCGGGCTGGTCGGCGCGAGCAGCATGGCGGGCCTGATCGCCAGTGGCGTGGGGCTGGGTGCCTCGACGTTGAGTGCCGCTGCCGTCGTGCTGGTGTGCCTGGCGGTGGCCGTGCCGGGGTTCCTGCGCACGGCTGCCAGCCCAGGCGGCGTGTTGCTGGCTGTGCCCAGGGGCATCGTGCTGACGTTGGGCGTGCTGATTTTGATCTGCTTTCTCAGCGAGGGCGCCATGCTGGACTGGGGGGCGGTGCTGCTGACCCAGGAAAAGCAGGTCGACGTCTCGCTGTCAGGGGTCGGTTACGCCGTGTTCGCCCTGGCCATGACGGCGATCCGCCTGGTGGGCGACCGACTGGTGGCGCGTTTCGGCGAACTCAGGATACTGGTGGTCGGCTTCGTCTTCACCGCCTTGGGCGTGGCGGTCACCGCTTTGTGCGAGAGCTTGGTCGGCGTGTTGCTGGGGCTGTTCATCGCAGGCCTGGCGGTCGGCAACGTGGTGCCGGCGCTGTTCACCCTGGTCGGCCGCCAGCAGGTGATGCCGGTGCAGTCGGCCGTGGCTGCCGTCAGCATCTGCGGTTACCTCGGCGTGCTGCTCGGCCCTGCACTGATCGGTTACGTGGCGCACTGGACCGGGCTGGTCGAGGCGTTCTGCGGAGTGTCGGTGCTGTTGCTGCTGGCTATGTGCGCGGTACCGCGTCTGCGCACGCTACGGGCCGGCTGACAGCCAGTCCGGTGGCCTGGAGACCCGGCCACCGGGTCGTGCTCGTTACGGTGTGTACGCGTGGCCCAGGGCTTGACTCAAGGTACGATACAGCGCCGCTTCATCCGCGGCGCGACTGGTCAACAACAGCTGCGCCGCCTGCTGGTAGATCGCGCCTTCGCTGGCGAAGCGTCCGGACACCAGATCCACGTTCTGCACGGCGCCATCCTGGCGCCAGGCCAGGCCTGGAACCTCTGCGAAGGCCTGTTCCAGGGCCGCGATGTAGGCATCGGGCACCTCCGGCCCTGCATAGCGACCGGTGCCTGGCCCTGCTTCGCTGAGGTGGTCGAAGTACACCGAGGCGCCTTCCCAGCGGTGGGCGAATTGCGTGAAGCGCTGGGGGTACAGTCGGCGCAGCCAGGCCTGCCAGAACCGTTGGGTGGCGGCCCATTCGGCCACGCGTTCGCCAGTGGCCAGGTCTTGCACGGCACGCGTCAGGCGCTCCAGGGTCGGCTCGCTCAACCGGGCCAGGTAACCGAAGCTCATCTCGCGGGGCTGCGGGGGCAGGCGCAAGCGCGTTTGCAGGTGTATGCGTGCATAGAGGGCCATTTCCAACTCGTCGAGCAGGTAGTCCGGTTCGCTCAGTGCGGCGTCGTCCAGGTCGTCGTCAGGGTGCAGGGCCGGCGCCGCTGCTCGGCCTGTCTCGTCGGTCGCGTCTGCCAGCGCGTGGCGCCGTGCCACGCGGGCCTGGTAGAGCGCACCGATCCGCTCCTCGAGCAGGCGTTGACGGTACAGGGCGCCCGCACTGTCGATCGCGATTCGTTCATGGTTCGCATCGGCCTGCGCCCGATTGACCACTTCCCAGGTCGTGACCTCGGTCTCGATGTCCTGGAACAACAGGCTGCCCTGGTCGACGCACGCCTGCCCCGCATCGACCAGCCGTTCGTTGATGTCCTGGTGCAATTGCGCGAGCCCCCAGGCCGGTGCGTCGACAGTGGCTTCGCGGGAAAGGGTCTGCACGATGTGCGACATCCTGATACGCATGGCGATGGGGTTGTGCTGGTAGTCGTGGGTGTAGGTCAGCCGTTCGAACAGGGCGTACAACGGCTGCCACTGCGCATCGGCCAGGGTGCCGATGACATGCTGGCGCAGCGGCTCGGGCCAGTCGCTGTACCAGTCGCCGTGCGCAGGCACGGCGGGGGGCGCCTCCAGTCCCGCTTCCCTCAGGAATATCAGCGCCTGTTCGCTCCAGGGATTGGGGCCCGTGGCGACATAGAGGTCGGGGTCATTGGCATGCATGGCTTCGGCCAGTGCCGTATGCGCCAATGGAGGCACTTCGGTCAGGCCGTTGCGGCCGATGTCCAGCACGCGCAGCACCAAAGGGCGTTGATCGAGCAAGCCGAGCAAGCCGGGTGGCCATTCGACGATACCTGTCTGTTCAAGGTCGAGTTGACGAAGGCGTGTCCAGCCGGTCAGGTCGGGTGGCAGGTCGAGGGGGTTTTCGTACAGCGAAAGGCGTGTCAGGCGGTTGAGGCCTGCCAGGGCTTGACGGGTCGGGGGGTCGAGCGTGATCTGGTTCTGTCCCAGGTGCAACTCTTCCAGCGCAGGCCATTGTTGCAGCGCCTGGAAGTGGGCCGGGCCCAGCACCAGTTCGTTGAGGTCGGCGTTCAGCAGGCGCAAGGCCGGCAGCCGAGCCAGCCGCTGCAGGGTGGTCGGCGACAGGTCCGACAGCGCGTCGGTCAGGCCAAGGCTCTGGAGCGACTGCAGATTCAGAAGAATGCCCAGGTCACGCTCGTTATCGAGCACAAGGTTGTTTTCCGACAGGTTCAGGCTCTCCAGCTCACGCAGCTCGCCCAGGCGCTGTGGAAGCGCCCTGAGCGCGTTGCCGCTCAGATCGAGCAACCGAAGCCGTGGAAAGGCCTGGAGGAAGTCGTTCAGGTGGGCAGTGGTCGTGTCGATCAGGCCGGTCAGCTCCAGATACCTCACCCAAGGTAGCGGATCGGGGAGCGTCGGCAGTCCGCCGGCAGCGTACGCATTGAGCTGCATCCGTACCTGCTGCTGCGACCCCAGGCCATAGCCGACCGACTCGCGACGCCAGGCACCTCGAATACTCTGTGCAACGCTGTCGCGCGCGGCCTGTCGCTGCGCCAGCGCCTCGGGTTCTACCCCTGTCTCTTCGGAGGTCCAGGTCTGTAGCGCCTCGTCCAGTCGCTGGTATTCGCCTTGCAAGCGCACCATCAAACGCGTGAAGGCGCCTGCCTGCGGGCCGGCTTCATGCTGCAGGATCGCCCGAAGCGTGGCACGGTCGGTCTCGGGGTTGGCGGGAAACAGTTGCTCGAACAGTTCGTCGCCCGTCAGCCAGCCGTGTGTCCCGCGACCGCTGAGGACGTAGCCTGTGCCTGGATGGCCGGGTAGCCTCGACGGCGAACGGAACCAAGGTCGGACCGTGGCCATGCCCAAGTCTTGCGCGCTGCGTTCCCGGTGACTCGCGGCCTGGTCGAACAGGCGCTCGCGCAACCCGTCGGCCTCGTGGATCTGCACGCCCAGGGCATCACGCGCACTGTCTGGCAGTGCGTGCAACACTGCCTGGAACAGATCGGTCGGGCCGAGCAGGGGTTGGCCGTGCTCATCGTAGGGTTGATACCGTGCGTCGCGACGGATCAGCGTCTTGGTGGGGCCTGAGGACGCCGCCGTGGTTTCCAGGACCTGGCCGTCCTCCACCAGCCGCAGTTGGACATCCGAGCGCCAGCCTGGCAAGCGGGGTAGCGTGGCGAAGACCAAGGTATCGCGATCGGCCATGGCGGTTTCCAGGTAGAACCCGGTCAAGGCGCGGCTCAGGCGCCCTTCGCGCAGGTGCAGTCGTGCGGCCTCGGCCAAGGCCAGGGGGACGCGCTGAGTGTCGTGCAGACGGACCAGGTCGGCGGGCCGGGCCTGGGCGAGAAGGGCCTGGCGCGCCCGCGGCGTCAGGCCAGAGAAGGCGCGTGCCAAAGGCGCTTCGTCAGCGCGAGGCAGCGGCTCGGGCAGTGTCGCCCCAAACGCCTCGAGCGTGTCGAGCAACAAGGCGGGCAAGGGCTGATGATCCGTGATTGCTTGGCGAACCTGGGCGGCATCGTAGCCGCTGCAGCGCAGGGCGCGCAGTCGAGCGGACGGTTCGAGCTCGAGGGGCAAGGGCGCGGCCCTGCGCAGCAGCTGTGGGTCTTTCCAGCCCAGGGGGCGCTCATGGGCCAGTAGCCAATACCCGTCTCTGTGCTGGCGCAGCACAGGTCGATGGCCCGGGTCTTGCGGATGCCCCAGGCGCCAGCTGCCCTCTGGCGCAGGCGCTGCCCGGTAGGCCTGGCCGTCGATCCCGATCCACTGCTGGCCTTCCCAGTGCACGGGGCTAGGCGACAAGGGCGGGGCCTCGCTTGGCCAGCCCCCAGGGTAGGTGAACGGCTCGAGGTTGCCAGGCCAGAGTTTCGTCGACGAGGCCCTGCCGACCGGTACCCAGTCATGTAGCAGCCCGATCGGTTCGCTGACAGTGGATGCAGCGCCCAGTGTGGCGATCAGGGCCAGGTTTTCGAGCACGTCGAACAGATGCGACAGCGCCGCTTCGGCATCCTGATCGCTGGCCGCTTCGACGCCTTCGAGGAATTCGTCGACCAACTGGGCACCACCGGTTACCAGCATCACCTCGCCCAATCCAGGCACCACCAGCGCGGCCAGGTTGAGGATCGACAGTCCGAGGCCTAGCCAACGCTCGATCAATGCCCATTGCGCATCTGCATCGCGCTGTGCGACCGGCACTGCGACGCTCGCCGCATCCAGGATCAAGCCTTCCACCTGAGTACGCGCCCTGGCGTCGAAGCAGTCTCCCCGCCAAGGGGTCGCCTGCATCGACAGGCGGGCGTTCTTGTCCAGCGTGGCCTGATAGAGCGCGCCAGGTGCGGGAAACAGACGCTTCATCCAGCTGATGCGCTGGCCCTGCTCCAGCACGGGGGGATGGCTCAGCAAGCGGTCGTAGGGGTAAAGCGGATAGAGCGCTGTACGCAGGTTGTCGGCAAACCGTACACGCTCGGCCTGGGTCACGTAGCGGCAGAAGAACTCGCGCTCCTTGGCGCGCCACATCAATCGGGTCAGGGCAGTCGCCGCTGCCTGGTGCGAGGCGTACTGGCGCAGAGGCGCGCTGGGGTGGCCTGGCAGATAGAGCAGACAAGGCTCGACCGTATCCTGGGGTGCCAGCGACACCAGCAACGGACCCCGCAAGTCAGTGTCGGCCAGGGTCAGACGGCTGCAGACCAGGCTGCGTCGGTTGCCATTGGCCTGCTCCACGGTCGACGAGCCGGACAGCAGGGCCTCGGCCATGGCCACGCCGGTCGCATCGAGGCGCTGCTGCAAGGTGGCCACGGTCACGTCGGCGGCGAACGCCGCGTGGTCCTGGGCGCGCAACAGCCCCCGGAAAGCGTCGTGATCGACGATGTCCGTCAGGTGGTATCGATAGCGCTGGCCCAGGTCCAGGTTGCGCAGGCCACTGATGAAGCGCCGGGTATCCAGTGGCAGGGGATCGCTGGCCTGTTCGTTGGCATACAGGGTGAGACGGGCATCGGCCTCGACAGCTTGCAGGGCCGTTTCGAACCACGAGCGGGCAACCTTGCGGTCGTGGTGCCACACCTTGCCTTCGTCCAGCGGGGGCAAGGACACGTCTGGGAACCACCGTACGAGGGCGTCCTGCAGCAGGGGGCGACAGAACCTGTCGATGCTTTGAAGTGGCGACAAGGCGGCCGAAACGGCCCTTGTCGCACGATGGCTCGCCAGCGTGCGTTCACGCAGTTGGCGGCGTTGTGCGGGCGTGGCGGCCTGCAACCAGGTAGGGAGGCGCTGTTCGATGAACGCAAGGTGCGACGTACTGATCATGACGCGATGCTCCTGAGAGAGAAGCAGCGAGGCTAATCAGCGTCGAGGGACCAGACGAAGGATGTATCTACCACACCTACGAGAGCCGGATGGAGCCGGCCCTCGTGACCCGTGCGTCAGGCGTGCAGCGTTTCGGCCGCGTACAGCGTGTTCTCGAGCAGGCAGGCGCGCGTCATCGGGCCGACGCCCCCAGGGACGGGCGTGATCCAGCCCGCGCGAGGCAAGGCCGTTTCGTAGACCACGTCACCGACCAGACGACCGTCCGCCTGGCGATTGATGCCCACGTCGATGACGATGGCGCCTTCCTTGATCCACTCACCTTTGACCAGCCCTGGCTTACCGGCGGCCACGACCACCAGGTCGGCACGACTGACATGGCCAGCCAGGTCCTGGGTGAAGCGGTGCGCGACGGTGACGGTGCACCCGGCCAGCAGCAGCTCCATGGCCATGGGCCGGCCGACGATGTTCGAGGCGCCGACCACCACGGCTTCCAGGCCGTACAGATTCTGGCCGGTGCTTTCCAGCAGGGCCATGATGCCTTTCGGCGTGCAGGGGCGCAGCAGCGGGATACGCTGCGCCAGACGGCCGGCATTATAAGGGTGGAAGCCGTCCACATCCTTGTCCGGGCGAATCCGCTCGAGCAACAGCGACGCATCCAGATGCTCAGGCAGCGGCAGCTGCAGCAGGATGCCGTCGACCGCCGGGTCATCGTTCAGGCGATCGATCAGCTCGGTCAGCGTCTGCTGGGTGGTGGTGCTCGGCAGGTCGTAGGCTTGGGAAAGGAAGCCCACTTCTTCGCAGTCCTTGCGCTTGTGCGAAACATAGACTTGCGAGGCGGGGTCGGTACCGACCAGGATCACTGCCAGGCCCGGTACGCGCAGGCCCTGTTGAAGACGCTCTTCGACACGGTGGGCGATCTGCTTGCGCAAGCTGGCGGCGATCGCCTTGCCATCGATTAGGTGTGCAGTCATAGACGGGTGATTAACCATCGAGAAAGGAACATGAAAGAGCGCGCATTCTCGCATGCC
>JAQZAY010000496.1 GCA_029239415.1 Pseudomonas sp.
ACTTACCGCTATCGCATCTTTGAAAAACTCTCGGTCACCAGCGATGTCGAACTGACGTTGCTGGCGGTCCGTCACGGTATGGTCGACGCCAGCCTTTAATGGCGAATTCCTGAGTCCTCATGTCCCAGATCTTTGATCCAAGCGCTTTCCTGGCGACCTGCAGCGGTCGTCCAGGCGTCTACCGCATGTTCGATGCGCAAGCCCGCCTGTTGTACGTGGGCAAGGCCAAGAACCTGAAGAAGCGCCTGGCCAGCTATTTCCGCAAGACCGGCCAGGCCCCGAAGACCTCGGCCCTGGTGGCGCGCATCGCCCAGATCGAGACCACCATCACCGGCAACGAGACCGAGGCGCTGCTGCTCGAGCAGACGCTGATCAAGGAATGGCGCCCGCCCTACAACATCCTGCTGCGCGACGACAAATCCTACCCGTACGTGTTCCTGTCCGACGGCGTCTTTCCGCGCCTGGGCATCCACCGTGGCGCCAAGCGTGCCAAGGGCCGCTACTTCGGCCCCTATCCCAGCGCCGGCGCCATCCGCGAAAGCCTGAGCCTGCTGCAGAAGACCTTTCTCGTGCGCCAATGCGAGGACAGCTACTTCAGCAACCGCACCCGGCCCTGCCTGCAATACCAGATCAAGCGCTGCAAGGGGCCCTGCGTCAACCTGGTCGAGCCCGCCGAATACGCCGAGGACGTGCGGCACTCGGTGATGTTCCTCGAAGGGCGCAGCCAGCAGCTGGGCAACGAGCTCAACAACGAGATGGAGCAGGCCGCCATGTCGCTGGACTTCGAGAAGGCCGCCGCGCTGCGTGACCAGATCGGCCTGCTGCGCCGCGTCCAGGACCAGCAATACATGGAAGGCGGCACCGGCGACATCGACGTGGTCGCCGCCTTCGTCAACCCGGGCGGCGCCTGCGTGCACCTGATCAGCGTGCGCGGCGGGCGCGTGCTGGGCAGCAAGAACTTCTTCCCCCAGGTGGGTATCGAGGAGGAGGTGGCCGAAGTCATGGCCGCCTTCCTGTCCCAGTACTACCTGGGCAACGCCGAGCGCGAGCTGCCTGGCGAGCTGATCGTCAACGTGGTGCACGAAGACTTTGCCGCCATCACCGAGGCGCTCGAGACCCTGCGCGGCCGCGAGGTGGCGATCAGCCACCGGGTGCGCGGCACCCGCGCGCGCTGGCAGCAACTGGCCGTGACCAACGCCGAGCAGGCCCTGGCCGCGCGCCTGGCCAACCGCCAGCACATGGCCTCGCGCTTCGACGCCCTGGCCGAGGTGCTCGGCCTGGACGACGTGCCCCAGCGCCTGGAGTGCTACGACATCAGCCACTCCAGCGGCGAAGCCACGGTGGCCTCCTGCGTGGTGTTCGGGCCCGAAGGGCCGATCAAGTCCGACTACCGCCGCTTCAATATCGAGGGCGTCACTGCGGGCGACGACTACGCCGCCATGCACCAGGCGCTGACCCGCCGCTTCAGTCGCATCAAGGACGGCGAGGGCAAGTTGCCCGACGTGCTGCTGGTCGACGGCGGCAAGGGCCAGCTGAACATGGCCCGCGACGTGCTCCAGGAGCTCGCCGTGCCCGACCTGGTCCTGATCGGCGTGGCCAAGGGCGTGACCCGCAAGGCCGGCTTCGAGACCCTCTACCTCAACGAAGTCAGCAACGAGTTCACCCTCAAGGGCGACTCCCCCGCGCTGCACCTGATCCAGCAGATCCGCGACGAGGCCCACCGCTTTGCCATCACCGGCCACCGCGCCCGGCGTGGCAAGGCCCGCCGCACCTCGAGCCTGGAAGACGTGGCCGGGGTAGGGCCCAAGCGCCGCCGCGAACTGCTCAAGCATTTTGGCGGCCTGCAAGAGCTCAACCGCGCCAGTATCGACGAAATCGCCAAGGCCCCCGGCATCAGTAAAAAGCTTGCCGAGTCGATTTATGCCAGCCTGCATAGCGAGTAGAATGCTGGCTCAACTCGCAGCCAGTCGTGCCGATGAATATTCCAAACCTGCTCACTGTATTACGCGTACTGCTCATCCCGATCATCATCCTGCTGTTCTACATGCCGTACCACTGGAGCTACATTGCCGCCAGCAGCGTGTTCGCCGTAGCCGCCGCCACCGACTGGCTCGACGGCTACCTGGCCCGCCGCCTGCAGCAGAGTACCCCGTTCGGCGCCTTCCTCGACCCGGTGGCCGACAAGCTGATGGTCGCGGTCGCGTTAGTCCTGCTGGTGCAGGAGCACCACAACTTCTGGCTGACCCTGCCTGCGACGGTGATCATCGGCCGCGAGATCGTCGTCTCGGCCCTGCGCGAGTGGATGGCAGAGATCGGGGCGAGGGCACACGTCGCGGTGTCCAGCCTGGGCAAGTGGAAGACCGCCGCGCAGATGCTGGCCCTGGTGATCCTCCTGGCCAACCCCGCGGTGCTGACCTTCTGGGTCGCCCTCGGCTACGGCCTGCTGCTGGTCGCCGCCTGCCTGACCCTGTGGTCGATGGTGCACTACCTGCACGCCGCCTGGCCGCACCTGCGCGAAGGTTCGGAGCAGAAATAAGTTTTTTTGAATCAAGGGGTTGACGCCATTCATCAGATCGCTAGAATGGCCATCACCAAGACGCGGGAATAGCTCAGTTGGTAGAGCACGACCTTGCCAAGGTCGGGGTCGCGAGTTCGAGTCTCGTTTCCCGCTCCAAGACATAGCTTCATATGATTGCAATGGTCATGTGG
>JAQZAY010000497.1 GCA_029239415.1 Pseudomonas sp.
GACGACTTCGATGCCTTGATCGTCCCCGGCGGCTTCGGCGCGGCAAAGAACCTGTCTTCCTTCGCCACCGACGGCGCCGCCTGTTCGGTGAACCTGCAGGTGCAGGCACTGGCCGAAGCCTTCGCCGAAGCACGCAAGCCGGTTGGCCTGATCTGCATCTCGCCGGCACTGGCCGCCAAGATCTACGGACCCGGCGTGACCTGCACCATCGGCACCGATGCCGACACGGCGCAGGCCATCGAGAAGATGGGCGGCACTCACCAGGAGTGCGAAGTGACCGAGATCGTCGAGGACACCGCGCGCAAACTGGTCAGCACGCCTGCCTACATGAGCGCCAAGACCATCAGTGAGGCCGCTGCCGGGATCAACAAGCTGGTAGATCGGGTGATCGAACTCACTCAGGCCTGACAGCCTCCCTCAAGCCGGCACCCGGCGCAGGGTCGCGAGCAAAGTGGCAGCCGCCACGAACAAGCCGGCAAAGGTACGGTTCATGCGTCGCTGCTGACGCGGTGTGCGCAGCAGACGCAGCACCTTTGCCGCAAGCCCGGTGTAGCCGGCCATGACGATCAGGTCCACGGTGATCATGGTCGCTGCAATGGTCAGGTATTGAACCAGCAGCGGCGCGTGCGGATTGATGAACTGTGGCAGCACGGCAAGCATGAACACCAGCGCCTTGGGATTGCCGACGTTCACCAGAAAGCCTCGCAGAACCAGACTGGACGCTTTGCCTGTCGGCTTTTGCTCGGTCTCTTCGCTGATGTCGGCGGGCAATGCACGCCACTGCTTGACGGCCAGATAGAGCAGATACAGCACACCAAACCACTTGATGGCCTGGAACGCCGTGGCGGACGCCGCCAGCACGGCTCCGACGCCCGCGGCGATGATCGCGATCTGCAGGAGCAGCCCCAGCTGCAGGCCAATCGCATTCCAGTAGCCGCGCAGGAAACCGTGCTGCAGGCCGCTGGACATTGACGCGATGGCCCCGGCACCCGGTGAAAGGCTGATGATCCAGCACGCAGCAAAAAAGGCCAACCAGGTTTCCAGCAACATACGGACCTCGACGCTCGAATAGGGACAGCCTAAGGTAAAGCGGCGCAGCGAATTTGGCTATGGGCCTGTGACGGCGGCCCGGCATCGTGCCGCAGCGTCAGCCCAGTGCTTCGAGTTGTGCCTGCATGTCTTCGAGCAGCTCCAGCGCTTCCATCCACTGCTCCTCCAGCTCACCCTCGCGGACCTTGAGTCTGGCCTGCTGGGCAAGCTGGTCGCGCAATTCATCCTTGCGCGCGGCCTCGTAGAGGGCGCTGTCGGACAAGGCGGCTTCTATCTTCGCCAGCTTCTCGTGCACCTCACCCAGATCGCGCTCCAGCTTGTCGGCCTGGCGCTTGTGCGGGGCCAACTGCTGACGCAAGGCAGCGGCAGCCTGGCGCTGGGCTTTCTTGTCGGTCTTGTCGGGATTGACCGGGGTGTTGCTGACCGGGGCATGGCGTTGACGATAATCCACCAGCCAGCGCGCGTAGTCGTCCAGATCGCCATCGAAGGGCTCGACCTTGCCGTCGGCCACCAGCAGGAAGTCGTCCGTGGTGCTCTTGAGCAGATGCCTATCGTGGGACACCACCAGCACCGCGCCACTGAATTCCTGCAGGGCCATGGTCAGGGCCAGGCGCATCTCCAGGTCCAGGTGGTTGGTCGGTTCGTCGAGCAGCAACAGGTTGGGCCGCTCCCAGGCGATCAAGGCCAGCGCCAGGCGAGCTTTTTCACCGCCGGAGAAATTCAGCACCGGCTCGTCGATGCGCGCACCGCGGAAATCGAAACCACCGAGGAAATCGCGCAGCACCTGCTCCCGCTCGGTAGGCGCCAGGCGTTGCAGATGCAGCAGCGGGCTGGCCTTGCTGTCCAGAGAGTCCAGTTGGTGCTGGGCGAAATAGCCCACGACCAGATTCTCGCCACGCACCAGACGCCCGCCGATGGGCGTCAGCTCACCGGCGAGGTTCTTGATCAGGGTCGACTTGCCGGCGCCGTTGGGGCCCAGCAAACCAATGCGCGCACCGGGCGCCAACTGCAGCTTGACCTTCTCCAGCACAGCCTTGTCGCCGTAGCCGAGGCGACCCTCGGAGAGGTCGAGCAACGGGCTGGAAATCTTCACCGACTCGCGGAAGACGAAATCGAAGGGTGAGTCGACGTGCGCCGCCGACAGCTCCTCCATGCGCTCCAGGGCCTTGATCCGGCTCTGAGCCTGGCGCGCCTTGGTCGCCTGGGCCTTGAAGCGGGCGATGTACTTCTCCATGTGCGCCCGCTGCGCCTGCTGCTTCTCGTAGGCTTGCTGCTGCTGCGCCAGGCGTTCGGCGCGAGCGCGTTCGAAGGCGCTGTAGCCGCCGCGATACAGGGTCAGCTTCTGTTGTTCGACGTGCGCTACGTGATCGACCACTTCGTCGAGGAAGTCGCGGTCGTGGGAGATCAGCAGCAAGGTGCCGGGATAGCCTTTCAACCAGTCTTCGAGCCACAGGATGGCGTCGAGGTCCAGGTGGTTAGTCGGCTCATCGAGCAGCAGCAGGTCGGAGGGACACATCAAGGCCTGCGCCAGGCTTAGACGCATCCGCCAGCCGCCGGAAAAATCCCCGACCTGACGATCCATCTGCTCGTTGCTGAAGCCCAGCCCGGCCAGCAGCTTGCGGGCGCGGGCGTCG
>JAQZAY010000498.1 GCA_029239415.1 Pseudomonas sp.
CATCAATGTCCGGCAGACCGACGAAGGCACGGTGCAACTGGGTGACTCGATGGAGGAGGTGGGCTTCGACGATAGCACTTGCACCGAGGTGCTCGCCGCCATCGCCAGGCGCGGTGTCGCGACGTTTCCCTTGCTGCGCGAGGTGCGCCTGGTTAGGGCCTGGGGTGCACTGCGGGTGTTGAGCCCGGACGGATTTCCCATCTACCAGCATTCCACGACCCATCCCGGGGCGTTCGTGGTTACCTGCCACAGCGGAGTGACCCTGGCTGCCGCTCATGCCCTGCGCCTGGCGCCGTGGATCCTGGGCGGCGCCAGGCCCAGCGAACTGCAGGCGTTCAGCGGCGAGCGTTTCCTCACTGACAAGGTGTATTGCCATGCGCACTGACTCTCTGTTCCAACCCGTGAAGAGCGAAGCCAGCGCTGCGAGAACCGTGCGCCTGAGCTTCAACGATCAACCCTTGACCGTGCCTGCAGGACTGAGCGTCGCCGCCGCATTGCTGATGTCCGGCATCCAGCGCTTTCGCGCAACGCCCGTCAGCGAGGCGCCACGGGCTCCGTATTGCATGATGGGCGTGTGCTTCGAGTGCCTGGTGGACATCGATGGCGTACCCAATCGCCAGAGCTGCCTGATTGAAGTGGCCGACGGCATGTGTGTCCGCTCCCAGGAGGGGGCCCGAGACCTGATGTATCAACCGGTGGATGTCCAGGCCGTGGAGGTGCAGTCATGACGCGTGAAACTGTCGATGTCGTGGTGATTGGCGCGGGTGCCGCCGGCATGGCCGCAGCGACGGCGATGGCTGGCCTGGGCCTGCAGGTGGTGTTGCTCGACGAGCAGGGCAGCCCGGGCGGGCAGATCTATCGTGGCATTACCCTGGCACCGCTGTCCCGCCGGGACATGCTGGGACCGGACTACGCCCATGGCAATCAACTCGTCCAGGCCCTGGCTGCCTCGAGCGTACGCTACGAAAAAGGGGCTTCGGTGTGGCAGGTCACCCGTGAACATCAGGTCAGCTACCTGCGCGACGGCCGCCTGCACACCCTGGACGCCAAGGCCGTGTTGCTGGCCACCGGCGCCATGGAAAGACCGTTTCCCATCACCGGTTGGACCTTGCCCGGCGTGATGACTGCTGGCGCTGCTCAGATTCTGCTGAAGAGCGCAGGACTGGCGCCAAGCGAGCCGGTGGTCCTGGCCGGTTGCGGGCCGCTGCTGTATCTGTTGGGTTGGCAGTACCTGCGTGCAGGGGTGCAGATCAAGGCCTTGGTCGACACCACGCGGCCAGAGGACTACTGGCGTGCTCGTCGACATCTGTTCGCCGCGCTGCGCGCCTGGCCCTATCTGCGCAAGGGCCTTGAGCTGATGCGCAGTCTGCGCAGCGCCGGAATTGCCCATTACAGCGGTGCCGAGCACCTGGCCATCGAGGGCGAGGAGGCGGCTCGGGCACTGACCTTCAGCGTGTCGGGCAAGGCTGAGTGCATCGCCACCCGTTGTGTCCTGCTGCATCAAGGGGTCGTGCCGAATATCCAGTTCAGCCAGTCATTGCGTGCCCGCCATGAATGGGATCTTGAGCAGCTGTGCTTTCGTCCTGTGACCGATGCCTGGGGCGAGCTCGACGTGCCGGGTGTCTACGTCGCCGGGGATGGCGCCGGTATCGGCGGGGCTCAGGCTGCTGCGGTGCAGGGACAACTGGCGGCGCTGGGCATCGCCACCCGGCTGAACAGGATCAACGCATCCTGCCGTGATCAGCAGGGCGGGCCGTTGCGCGCGCAGCTGGAGGCCAACCTGCGGATCCGGCCGTTCCTCGACGCGCTGTATCAGCCCAAGGAGGCTAACCGTATTCCGGCCGATGAAGTCATGGTCTGCCGCTGTGAAGAGGTGACGGCGGGGGAGCTGCGCAGCTTTGTCGCCCTTGGCTGTGAGGGGCCGAACCAGGCCAAGTCGTTTGGTCGGTGTGGCATGGGGCCCTGCCAGGGGCGCATGTGCGGGCTGACTGTCACCGAGGTCATTGCCAAGGCCCGGGGTGTCTCAGCGCAGGAGGTGGGCTATTACCGCATTCGCTCACCCATCAAGCCCATCACCCTGGGAGAACTGGCCGGTGATTGAATCGAGCGCACGCCAGGCCGACGTGCTGGTGATCGGCGGGGGTATCCATGGCCTGAGCACGGCGCTGCACCTTGCGCAGGCCGGGGTCCGAGTCACGCTGCTGGAAGCGGAGTACTGTGGCCGCCATGCCTCGGGCGTCAATGCCGGTGGTGTGCGCACATTGGGCCGCCATACCGCGGAGATTCCCTTGGCGCTGTCATCGAGCGCGCTGTGGCATGGCCTCAGGGAATCGCTGGGAGAGGATTGCGGTTTCGTACCCAGCGGACAGCTCAAGCTGGCCGAAGACATGACCGAACTGGAGCAGTGCCGAGAGCGCGTGCGGCAGCTCCAGGTCCTGGGTTTCAACCATGAAACCCTGATCGATCGGCAGCAGGTATTCGAACGCGTACCGGCCGTGGCACGGCATGTGGTGGGCGGCATCTGGGTCCAGGACGACGGCTATGCGCAACCGTTCAAGACCGTCACCGCGTTTCGCCTGGCGGCGCAGAGACTGGGGGTGAGCATCCATGAACACACGCCTGTGCAGCGCATCGAGCAGACAGGTGCCCAGTGGCGGGCGACAACCCCGGCAGGACACTTC
>JAQZAY010000499.1 GCA_029239415.1 Pseudomonas sp.
AGGGCCTGAAGGCCTATCGCTGCAAGGACGGTTCGATCAACCTGTTCCGTCCGGACCAGAACGCCGCGCGCATGCAGCGCAGCTGCGCCCGCCTGCTGATGCCCCACGTGTCCACCGAGGTCTTCATCGAGGCGTGCAAGCAGGTGGTCAAGGCCAACGAGCGCTTCGTCCCGCCGCACGGCAAGGGTGCCCTCTACCTGCGTCCGTTCGTCATCGGCGTGGGTGACAACATCGGCGTGCGCACCGCGCCCGAGTTCATCTTCTCGATCTTTGCCATTCCGGTCGGCTCGTACTTCAAGGGCGGCATGAAGCCGCACAACTTCCAGATCTCCAGCTTCGACCGCGCCGCTCCTCAAGGTACTGGCGCGGCCAAGGTCGGTGGCAACTACGCCGCCAGCCTGCAGCCGGGCGCCGAAGCGAAGAAGGCCAGCTTCGCCGATGCCATCTACCTCGATCCGCTGACCCATACCAAGATCGAGGAAGTCGGTTCGGCCAACTTCTTCGGCATCACCGCCGACAACCGATTCATCACCCCCAAGTCGGCATCGGTGCTGCCCGGCATCACCCGCCTGTCGCTGATGGAACTGGCGCAATCGCGCCTGGGCCTGACCGTGGTCGAAGGCGACGTGCTGATCGCCAGGCTCGACCAGTTCACCGAAGCCGGCGCCTGCGGCACCGCCGCGGTGATCACGCCGATCGGCGGCATCGAGCACGATGGCAAGCTGCACGTGTTCTACAGCGAGAGCGAAGTCGGGCCGGTGACGCAGAAGCTGTACAACGAGCTGACCGGTATCCAGAGCGGTGACGTGGAAGCGCCGGCTGGCTGGATCGTCAAGGTCGACTGAGTCGGGCGACAATCCCCTTCGCTGGCAAGTCGGGGCGCCGAACCGCAGCTCCCACATTTGTGGGAGCTGCCTCAGCCGCGAACACCGGCGCAGCCGGTGCCAGCAGCGCATCGACCTCTTCGCGGCTGAAGCCGCTCCCACAGGTCCGGCGCAGGCCTGAGAACGCTGCTGTACCTGTGGCTTGCCAGCGAATGGGGGCACCACTGCATGCACCGTTCGCCGTCCCACATGAATTTTTCTTAAACCGGGCACTGTCTATTCTTTGGCACAATCGAACCCCTACCCGCTGCCCAGGTACTAGCATGCCCCGCGTACTGACCATCGAAGACGACGCTGTCACCGCCCAGGAAATCGTTGCCGAGCTGACCAGCCACGGCCTGGAAGTGGAATGGGCCGACAATGGCCGCGAGGGCCTGGCCAAGGCGATTGCCGGTGGTTTCGACCTGATCACCCTGGACCGCATGTTGCCGGAGGTCGATGGCCTGACCATCGTCACCACCCTGCGCACCCTGAAGATCACCACCCCCATCCTGATGATCAGCGCCCTTTCCGACGTCGATGAGCGGGTACGCGGCTTGCGCGCCGGGGGCGACGACTACCTGACCAAGCCGTTCGCGTCCGACGAGATGGCCGCCCGGGTCGAAGTGCTGCTGCGGCGCAACAGCGTCCCGGTCACCCAGACCCGCCTGCAGGTGGCCGACCTCGAGCTCGACCTGATCAGCCACGAGGCCCGTCGTGGCGCCCAGTCCCTCAACCTGCTGCCCACCGAATACAAGCTGCTGGAATTTCTCATGCGCCATGCCGGCCAGGTCATCACGCGGATGATGATTTTCGAGGAAGTCTGGGGCTATCACTTCGACCCCGGCACCAACCTGATCGACGTGCACATCGGCCGCCTGCGCAAGAAGATCGACGCCCCTGGCCAGGCGGCATTGATTCGTACCGTGCGGGGCTCGGGCTATGCCATTGCCGAACCCGTCTAAGGGCTGGAGCTCTTCGACCAGCCGCCTGCTGGCGCTGTACAGCTTCCTGTTCGTGGCCTGGAGCAGCATCCTCATGGGCGTGCTGTATTTCGAGGTCACCAGCTACCTGAACAAGCTCACCCGGCACTCGATGCTGCAGCGCCAGCACCTGTTCGCACACATGAGCGGCAAGCAGCTGGACGACGCGCTGGTCGCAAGCCAGGCCTTCGAAGAACGCAGCTTCGATGCCTACGGCCTGTTCGATGCCCAGCTCAATCCCGTGGCTGGCCGCATCCGGCAGATACCCGCAGAGCTTGGCCTGGACGGCCAGGTGCATGAGCTCAGGCGCTGCCTGGACGCCGACGATCCGCACCTGCCCCGCGACAGCTGCGATGCCGTGGCGATCAAGGTCAATGACGGTCGCTGGCTGGTGCTGGTCCGCGACAACGGCTCGCTGTTCGTGGTCACGCGGATCATCCTCCACGCCCTGCTCTGGGGCCTCTCGCTTACCATCATCCCCGGTGTCGCCGGCTGGTACCTGCTGCGCCGCCGTCCGCTCAAGCGCATACGAGCGATCCAGGCCAGCGCCGAGCTGATCGTCGCCGGCGACCTTACTCGGCGCCTGCCGCTGTCGACGCGCCGCGACGAGCTGGACATGCTCGCCGCCATCGTCAACGTCATGCTCGACCGCATCGAGCGACTGATGCACGAGGTCAAGGGCGTGTGCGACAACATCGCCCATGACCTGCGCACCCCGCTCACCCGGCTGCGCGCCCAGCTCTACCGGATTCGCCAGCAAAGCGCCGACGACGCGCCCCAGGCCCAAGCGCTGCAGCAGGCCATCGGCGAGACCGATACGCTGATG
>JAQZAY010000500.1 GCA_029239415.1 Pseudomonas sp.
GCTCATGGACTGGCCCTCGCTGCCGTTGGCTGTTCAAGAAACGCCACCGTGGCACTGTGATGCCTCGGCGGGGGCGAGTCCATTCAATTACACCCGTAGTCCCATCGCGCTGCACCAGGCTGTCGCGGTCCTCTGTAGGAGCGGCCCCTGTGCCGCGATTGGGCCCGCAGGGCCCATAAAACCCGCCCTCACACGACGCAGCCTGTACCACGCCCAACCCGCCCCACGATGTTCTACAACCACGCCGGGCTGTTGAAATTATCCAGCCGCGCATCGCCCTCGGCGCACTCCAGCGCCTGCAAGGGCATCTGCCGCAGGATCCGTTGCAGGCTTCGTTCGCCCTCTGTCCACGCGCGCTCCAGTTGGGGCAGCAGCGCGCGCGGCAACACGCTGAACATCGGCTGCCAATACCCGTCCTGGCGCACCATGGCCGGCTGATCATGGGTCACCGCCAACTGCACCAGCGCTTCGACCAAGGCTCGATCCAGGCGCGGTGCGTCGCAGGCCAGCAAGACCACCCAGGCATGCCGCGCGGCAGTCAGCCCGGCGATGACGCCTGCCAGCGGGCCAGGGAAGTCGGTCTCGGCATCGGCCACGCAACGGTCGGCATAGCGGGCATAGCGAGCGGCGTTGCGGTTGCAGGAAATCACCAGGTCATCGGTCAGCGGACGCACCACACGGTGCAGGTGCGCCACCAGCGGTTCGCCCTGCCACTCGACCAATCCCTTGTCACGTCCACCCATGCGCTGCCCGCGACCACCGGCCAGGATGAGCACTGAATAAAGGGGCGGGGACATGGGGCGGACTCCTGAGCGATGACTGCCCAGACCCTCCCACGCCCGGCCCGGCTTGTCCAGGTCAGCGCTCATCGGGTGACGCCACCGAAGGTGCCTCGACGGGCCGCCGCCGTGCCAGGCGCATCACCACCACGAAAAACACCGGCACGAAGACCACCGCCAACGTGGCGCTGAGCATGCCGCCGATCACGCCGGTGCCGATCGCCTGCTGACTGGCCGACCCTGCACCGCTGGCGATGGCCAGGGGTACGACCCCGAGGATGAAGGCCAGCGAGGTCATCACGATCGGCCGCAGACGCAGACGGGCCGCCTGAAGCGCCGCCTCGGCCGGGCTGTGGCCCTGGTCGAGCAGGTGCTTGGCGAACTCGATGATCAGGATGGCGTTCTTCGCCGACAGGCCGATCAAGGTGATCAGGCCGACCTTGAAGAACACGTCGTTGGGGAGACCGCGCAGGCTGACCGCCAGCATCGCACCGAGGATCCCGAGCGGGACCACCAGCAGCACGGCCGTCGGAATCGACCAGCTTTCGTACAGCGCCGCCAGGCACAGGAACACCACCAGCAACGATAGCGCCATCAGCAGCGGCGCCTGGTTGCCCGACAGTCGCTCCTGCAACGACAGGCCGGTCCATTCCAGGCCGACGCCCGCCGGCAACGCGGCCACCAGGCGTTCGATCTCGGCCATGGCCTGCCCGGAACTCACCCCGGCCACCGGTTCGCCGGAAATCGACACGGCCGGGTAGCCGTTGTACCGGGTCAACTGCACCGGCCCGCTGACCCAGCGCGCCTGGACGAACGCGGCCAGCGGCACCATCTGGCCACTGGCGTTGCGCACGTGGATCTTCAGCAGGTCCTCGACCTGGCTGCGCTGATCGCCTTCGGCCTGCACCACCACCCGCTGCATGCGACCCTGGTTGGGGAAGTCGTTGACGTACGTCGAGCCGACCGCCGTGTCGAGCACCGCGCCGATGTCGCTGAAGGCGATGCCCAGGGCATTGGCCTGACGGCGGTCGATCTCCAGCTCGACCTGGGGGCTTTCGGCCAGCGACGCTTCACGCACGTTGGTCAGCAGGGGGTTGTCCCGGGTCTGCGCCAGCAAGCGGTCGCGGGCCTGCATCAACCCTTGGTAGCCCAGCCCGCCGCGGTCCTGCAGGCGGAATTCGAAGCCGCCCGATTCGCCCAGCCCGTCGACCGGCGGGGGCAGCACCGAGAAGGCCACCGCGTCCTTGAGCTGGCCGAAGGCCTGGTTGGCACGGTCGGCGATGGCCTGGGCGCCATCCGCCGCGCCGCGTTCGGCCCAGTCCTTGAGGGTGGTGAACGCCAGCGCAGCGTTCTGGCCGCTGCCGGAGAAGCTGAAGCCCAGGATCACCGTGGTGTTGCCCACCCCAGACTCGCCTGCGTTGTGCGCCTCGATCTGCGCGGCCACCTGCTCGGTGCGCAGGCGACTCGCGCCCGGCGGCAGCTGGATGTCGGTGATGGTGTAGCCCTGGTCTTCGGTCGGCAGGAAGGCACTGGGCAACTGGCTGAAGCCATACCCCAGCACCGCAAGCAGCACGCCGTACACCAGCAGGTAACGCCCGCTGCGCGCCAGCGCCTGGCCGACCCAGCGCTGGTAGCCGTCGCTCATGCGCTCGAAGCCGCGGTTGAACGCCCCGAACAGGCCGCCGCGGCGACCATGGCTGTCGGCCGGAATCGGCTTGAGCAGGGTCGCGCACAGGGCCGGCGTGAGGCTCAGGGCGAGGAAGGCCGAGAACAGGATCGACACGGCCATGGACACCGAGAACTGCTGGTAGATGATCCCCACCGAGCCCTTCATGAAGGCCATCGGCAGGAACACCGCCACCAGCACCAGGGTGATGCCGATG
>JAQZAY010000501.1 GCA_029239415.1 Pseudomonas sp.
GATCAGCGATTCGGTGGCCGGATGGTCGCGGTTCGCCACGTCCGTACCGATCACCAGATCGCGACCCTGCGTCTCGCGTTGCAGCACGGCGGCATAACAAGTCAGCAGCAACATGAACGGCGACGTGCCACTGTCCTGGGCGAAGCTTTTAAGCCGGCCAACCGTGGCGGGTGACAACTGGAAATCCACTGCGGCCCCGGCGCCACTGTCACGCTCCGGACGCGGGAAATCGAACGGCAGCGGCACCTGCGCGGGAATGCCGGCCAGGGTCCGTCGCCAGAAGTCCAGGCCTTCGCGCTGGCGCAACCGGACCGCGGCCGACCCTTGCCATACGGCGTAGTCGACGTACTGGATCGGCAACGTTTCCTGGCTCGGTAGCACGCCGCTGCTGTAGGCCTCATAGCCCTCGATCAGCTCATCGACCAGGATAGCGCCGGACCAGCCATCGGAGGCAATGTGGTGCATGACCATTTGCAGCACATGATCCTCTTCACCGAGGCGATACAGGACCACCCGCAGCGGAGCCTGGCGAACCAGGTCGAAGGGTCGCAGTGCCCCGTCCCGGGCTTCAATCGGCCACTGCGTTGGCGTCGACGCGACGGTTTCCAGGACCACCGTCGATTGCGGGTGGATGCGCTGGCGCGGCTCGCCGTCACGCTGGTGATAGGTGGTGCGCAGGATGGCATGGCGGCTCACCAGCCGCTGCAACGAACGTTCCAGGGCCTGGATGTCGAGTTGCCCGCGCAGACGGACATTGCTGCTCATGTTGAAACCGCTGTCGGCAAGGTCCAACTGCTGCATCAACCAGACTCGCTGCTGCGCCGATGACAATGGCTGTTCCGCCCCGTGATCCACCGGCGAAATCGTCAGCGAAGCCAGCTCCTGCTGCTCCGCAAGCCCTTCGATTCGCTCAGCCAGTTGCGCCAGCACCGGCGTTTCGAACAGCCAGCGCAATGGCACGTCAAAGCCCTGCTCACGCAAGCGCCCACGCACCTGCGCGGCCATCAGCGAATGCCCGCCCAGTTGGAAGAAATGCCCATCAACCGGTACGTGTTGCACGTTCAGCACCGAGCTCCAGATCTGCGTCAGCAAGGCCTCGCTGGCCGACAGTGCGCGCCCGGTCGCTGGCGCGCTGTCGATCACCGCTTGCAGGCGTGGCAACTGCTTGCGATCGACTTTGCCGTTGGTATTGAGCGGCAACCGCTCCAGCGCTTGCAGGTGCGTCGGCAACATGTAGATCGGCAAACGCGTCTGCAGATAGTCGCGCACAGCCGCCTCGTCAGGTGCGTTTTCAGCCTCCGCGACCCAGAACGCCGCCAGATGCTCGCCTTGCACGGCCACGACCGCCTGCAGCAGTTGGGGATGGCTGAGCAGAACCGCCTCGATTTCTCCCAGTTCGATGCGATAGCCGCGCAACTTGATCTGGTCATCGGTACGCCCGAGGTAATACAGCTGCCCGTCGGGCTGCCAGCGCGCCAGATCGCCGGTGCGATACAAGCGCCCGCCGTTGCCGCCGAACGGGTCGGCAACGAAGCGCTCGGCGGTCAGCCCCGGCTGCCCGGCATAACCGCGGGCCAGGCCTTCACCAGCAATATAGAGTTCGCCGACGCAGCCAGGCGGTACTTCGCACAGGTGTTCGTCGAGCACATGGCAGCGGGTGTTGAGCAGCGGTCGGCCAATCGGCGCGACGGGCAGTTGCAGCGCATCGATCGGCGTCTGGGTCGACCACACCGTGGTCTCGGTCGGGCCATAGACGTTGATCAGTTGCGCCACGCACTGCTTCAGCTCGTGCGCCAATTCGGCCGACAGCGCCTCGCCACCGGCCAGGGCCACGCGGCCCTTGAGCACCTGGCGATCGCCTTGCAACAACATCGCCCAGGTCGCCGGCGTGGCCTGGATCAGGTCGACGTTGCTTGCCTCGATCAGGCGCGCAAGCAGCAGCGGATCCTGGCGCTCTTCATCGTCGGCGAGGACGACCGCGCCGCCACGCACCAGCGGCAGGCACAGCTCCAGGCCACAAATATCGAAGGTGACCGTGGTCAAGGCCAGGTAACGCTGCACGTTTGCCAACGGCAGCGCCTGTTCCATGGCCAGCAGGAAGTTGGCGAAGTTGCCGCGACTGATCTGCACGCCCTTCGGCTGGCCGGTCGAGCCCGAGGTATAGAGGGTGTAGGCCAGTTGCTCAAGGTTTCTCGCCAATCCCGGCGCCTGTGCCGCGAACTGCGCCAGCGGCAGGTTCGTCCATGGGTACACGCGCAACGGCGCCGGCAGATCCGCGGTCGGCGAATCGCAGAGCAGCAGATGCGGCTGCGCCCGGTCGAGGATCTGCGCCTGGCGAGCCGGCGGATGGCCGGGATCGAGCGGCAGGTAAGCCGCGCCGGCCTTCTGGATGCCCAGCATGCACACCAGCAACCGCTCATCCCGGGGCAGACAGAAGGCAACCATCGACTCGGCGCCCACGCCTTGGGCCAGTAGCCAATGAGCGAGGCGGTTGGCCTGGGCATCCAGCGTCCCGTAGCTTATCTGCCGGTCAGCGCAGTACACCGCGATGCGCTCGGGGTGCGCAGCGGCTTGCGCTTCGAAACGCGTCACGAAATCCGCTTCGCCGGGCAATTGCAACGGCTCACCGGCAGTCGCCAGGGTCGCAACGGAGCGCAGC
>JAQZAY010000085.1 GCA_029239415.1 Pseudomonas sp.
GGTTGATCGAGCGGTCGAAGGGCAGGTCGGGAGAGTTATTGCGGGTGATGATGGTCTTGGCGGTCTCGTTGCGCACCTCGGTCCCCTGGGTCAGCGGGACTTCCTGATGCCAGCCGTCATCCTGCGCGACCGACTCGCGCGGCGCGAAGCGGTTATGCGGGTTGTGGGTCGTGCCACGACCGCGTCGTGGAGCTTGATTGAACATGTCGCCACCGAAATACTGTATCTGCATACAGTAGTTCGGTCGGCCATTTTGTTCCAGCGCCTTCTGTCAGGCGCTGCCGTCCTAGGAGAAGCCAGGCGCTGCCGCTGCGTCACGTGGATGCTCGATTGCTCGACCGAGCGCGCGAGGTTGCGCGCGAACTGCTCCTCCAGCCCTCGTATCCGCTGTTCAAGTTGCTCGATGCGGTATTGCACCGGCGGATCCAGGTGGACACCTCCCAGGCTAAACGCCTGAAGGGTCGAGAGAGACCGCGCTGTAGTCGACCAGCGCGGGGGTGTCGAGAAGTGGATTAGGCATGATCATGCTCTTCCTTGCTCAGGTCAAAAACCGGAGTCTGGAAGGCGGGAGCTTCAGCAGGGCGGTAAACGGATGCCGCACGACAGCGAAAAAGCCCGGAGGGTGGCTCCGGGCTCTGGCTGACAGTTAGTCGACCGGTTTCTTCAGCTTTGGATTGGGGAAGAACTGCACCGTCTGCACCGTCGCCGCCGGTTTCGCGGGCGCCGGGTGGTTGACCCGCGTATCCAGTTCCTTGGGCACCGACAGCCCCTGTTCATTCAAGGTGTCGGCAAAACCGCAGGCCACGCACTCACGGTGCGGCACCCCGTCCTCGCTCCACATCTTGAGCTTGTCGGTCTCGCTGCACGCCGGGCATACCGCCCCGGCGACAAAGCGTTTCTTCGTCTTGCTCACGCTCACCTCACTCATGCCGCCGCGTCCTCGCTGAGGCCGCTATGACGCAAGAGTGCATCGATCGACGGCTCGCGGCCACGGAAATCGACGAACAGCACCATTGGCTCGCGCGAGCCGCCACGGGCCAGGACCGCATCGCGGAAGGCACGGCCGGTCTGGGCGTTGAGCACGCCTTCTTCCTCGAAGCGCGAGAAGGCGTCGGCCGACAGCACTTCGGCCCACTTGTAGCTGTAGTAGCCCGCCGCGTAGCCCCCGGCAAAGATATGCGCAAAGCTGTTCGGGAAGCGGTTGTAGGCCGGTGGCCGCATGACCGACACCTCGTCGCGGACGCCTTCGAGCACCTCCAGCACACTGCGCCCGTCACCGTGGCTGGCATGCAGCTCGAAGTCGAACAGCGAGAATTCCAGCTGACGCACCATCATCAGGCCGGACTGGAAGTTCTTGGCCGCCAGCATCTTTTCCAGCAGGTCCTGGGGCAGGGGCTGGCCGCTTTCGTAGTGACCCGAGATCAACGCCAGGCCTTCCGGCTCCCAGCACCAGTTTTCCATGAACTGGCTCGGCAGCTCGACCGCATCCCAGGCCACGCCATTGATGCCTGAGACACCGGCATGCTCGATGCGGGTCAAAAGGTGGTGCAGGCCATGGCCGAACTCGTGGAACAACGTGGTGACTTCGTCATGGGTCAGCAGCGCAGGCTTGCCAGGAGCGGCCGGAGTGAAATTGCAGACCAGGTTCGCCACCGGGCTCTGCAGCTCGCCTGCGGCAGTGCGGCGGCGGTCGCGGGCGCCGTCCATCCAGGCGCCACCGCGCTTGTTGGCGCGGGCATAGAGGTCGAAGAAGAAGCGACCCACGTGCTGGCCGTCCTCCTTGATCTCGAACAGGCGAACGTCGGGGTGCCAGGCGTCGAAGCCCTTGAGCTCGGCGATCTCGATGCCATACAGGCGCTGGACGATGGCGAACAGGCCCGACAGCACCTTGTCGATCGGGAAGTAGGCGCGCAGGGTTTCCTGAGAGACGCTGTAGCGCTGCTCGCGCAGTTTTTCGCCAAAGAAACCGCTGTCCCAGCTCTTGAGGTCCGCGCAGCCTTGCTCGGCGGCATAGGCCTTGAGCTGGGCAAGGTCCTGGGTGGCGAATGGTTTGCTGCGCTTGGCCAGGTCACGCAGGAAACTCAGCACCTGGTCGCTGGACTCGGCCATCTTGGTCGCAAGGCTCAATTCGGCGAAGTTGGCGTAACCAAGCAGCTCGGCAAGCTCCTGGCGCAGGTCGAGGATCTCGCGCATTACCGGGCCATTGTCGTGCTGGCCGGCATTGGGGCCCTGGTCCGAGGCGCGGGTGCAGTAGGCGGCGTAGATTTCCTCGCGCAGGGCACGGTCTTCGGCGTAGGTCATCACGGCGTAGTAGCTGGGGAACTCCAGCGATACCAGCCAGCCTTCGAGGCCCTTGGCCTGGGCGGCGGCGGCCATCTGCGCCTTGGCCGAATCGGTCAGGCCGGCAAGCCCGGCCTCGTCGGTGATCAGCTTGGTCCAGGCCTGGGTGGCGTCGAGCAACTGGTTGGAGAAGCGGCTGCCCAGCTCGCTCAGCTTGCTCTGCACCTCGGCGTAGCGCTGCTGCTTGTCAGCCGGCAGATCGATACCCGACAAGCGGAAATCACGCAGCGCATGTTCGAGGATAGTGTGTTGCGCGACGTCGTAGCCTGCGGCCTCGGGGCTGTTGGCCAGGGCCTGGTAGGCCTCGAACAGCTCGCGGTTTTGCCCAAGCTCGGTGGAGTAGGCGCTCAATGCCGGCAGACAGGACTCGTAGGCTTCGCGCAGCTCGGCGCTGTTGCATACGGCATTGAGGTGGCTGACCGGGCTCCAGGCCGCGCCCAGGCGGTCGTTGAGTTCGTCCATCGCCAGCACCAGGCCGGCCCAGCTGGGATTCTTGCCCTGGGTCTGGAGGATTTCGGCAATGGCCTTGCGGTTGTCGGCCAGGATCTGTTCGATGGCCGGCAGCACGTGTTCGGCACGGATCGCCGAGAAGGGTGGCAGATCGTAGGATTGCAGAAGCGGGTTGTTCGCACTCACGGTTAGACACCTTGGCAGAAGAAACACCTGCCCATCTTAATTACAATCGACGCCGACCGCAGCAAGCAGGCTGCCTATCCGTACCCAAGAGGGACGCTATCATGGCCATTCGCAACTTTCAGCAACACACGCCAAAACTGGGTGAACGCGTCTTCGTCGACCGTTGCGCGGTGGTACTGGGCGATGTCGAGATCGGCGAGGACAGCTCGGTCTGGCCACTGACGGTGATCCGTGGCGACATGCATCGCATCCGCATCGGCGCGCGCACCAGCGTGCAGGACGCCAGCGTGCTGCACATCACCCATGCCGGGCCGTTCAATCCCGAAGGCTTCCCGTTGCTGATCGGCGACGAAGTGACCATCGGCCACAAGGTGATGCTCCACGGTTGTACACTGGGCAATCGCATCCTGGTCGGAATGGGCAGCATCATCATGGACGGCGCGGTGGTCGAGGATGACGTCATCATCGGCGCCGGCAGCCTGGTACCGCCCGGCAAACGCCTGCAAAGCGGGTTCCTGTACCTAGGCAGCCCGGTGAAGCAGGCCCGCGCGCTGACGGACAAGGAACGCGCCTTTTTCTCCTACTCCGCCGGCAATTACGTAAAGCTCAAGGACCAGCACCTGGCCGAAGGCTACGACCGCCCCGAATGACCACCGCTTCTCTCGAGACTGCCATGCACCATCAGAACATCCTTTTCGACCTGGACGGCACCCTGACCGATCCACGCCTGGGCATCACCCGCTCTATCCAGTACGCCCTGGCCAAGCTGGGCATCGACGAGCCTGACCTGGCGCGTCTGGAACACTTCATCGGCCCGCCGTTGCTGCAGGCCTTCATGCAGTTCTACGGATTCGACGAGGCCAAGGCCTGGGAGGCCGTGAATTTCTATCGCGAGCGGTTCAAGGTCACCGGGCTGTACGAGAACCAGGTGTTCGAAGGTGTACCTGCGCTGCTCGAAGCGCTCAACGACCAGGGCCGAACCCTTTATATCGCGACCTCGAAACCCTGGGAATTCGCCCGCGAGATTGCCCGGCACTTTGCCTTCGACCGGCATTTCAAGGTGATCTATGGCAGCGAACTGGATGGCACCCGCACCAACAAGGTCGAGTTGATCAGGCACTTGCTGGATCAGGAAGACCTGGATCCTGCGCAGACGCTGATGATCGGTGACCGCAAGCACGACCTGATCGGTGCCCGCGACAATGGCTTGCAGGCGGTGGCGGTGGGCTATGGGTTCGGCAGCGAGGAAGAACTGATGGCCGAGGCGCCGGCCTTCCATTTCCCGACCCTGGGCGATATGCACCGGGCATTCATGTAAGGCTCAAGGGCCTCTTCGCTGGCAAGCCAGCGAAGAGGCCAGCTCGGTCAAAGCAGCTTTACGCTGGCTCACCGACAACCTTCCAAGCGCCTCCACGCGTTCATAAAACCGCTCCCAATCCCCAGCCGCCTGCGCAAACAATCGTGCAAACGCGGGCACCCATTGGTCATACAAGCCAAACGGCAGCAGCTTGGCATTGTTCAACGGCCCGTTCACCCAGGCGTCATACCGGCCGGCCCCGCCCCACTCGACATCCCGCAAGCGCCGGTACTCAGTCCGCAGCCGCGCAAACTCCGCCTGCTTTGCCGCACGCTTGCCTTCGATACTCAAGGGTCCGGCATAGATCACCCCAAGCCGCTCCCGACTCGCCAGCACCAGGCGGACGAACTGGTCTCGCTGGCGCAGATTGTCGTCCGCCGCCGCCGGCAGTCCGCGCGCCGCACGCCATTGCCGGGTGCCTTCCTGCTCGACGAAGGTGGCGAAGGATTCGTTGAACGCGGTGTCGTCCTGCACATACACCCGCTGATGCGCCAGTTCATGGAACATCAGCGATGCCAACCGCTCCTCGCCCCACCCCAACATGGGCGCCAGCAGTGGGTCATCGAACCAGCCGAGCGTGGAGTACGCCTCCACGCCACCGACGTATACATCCAGTCCGTCCTGGCGCAGCAACGCTGCCGCGCCTCGCGCGGCGCCCTGACGGTAGTAGCCGCGATACGCCACACAGCCCGCGACGGGAAAACAGTGGGTCTGTGGCTCGAGTGACAGTTCCGGGGTGGCAAACACGTTCCAGACCACGTAGGGCCGTCCCAGGTCGGCATACACGCGATAGCTGCGATTGTCAGGCAGCTTCAACCGGGCGCTGGCAAACACCCGCGCCTGCTCGGCCTGCCGTAGACGTTGGCGCAACACGGGATCGGTCGCCGGATCTTCGACCAGCGCCGTCACGCTGGTCCGGGCCTGCAGCAGTTGCCACTGCCCCTCGGCCAATTGCCCGTAATAGCCGATGCTCGAACAACCGTTCAGCAGGACAGCCCCCAGTACGGGAACAAAACACCTGAAAAAAAGGTCGAGTGCCTGGCTTGAGCGCAGCAAAGGATAAGGTCGGAACATCGGGAAAACTCATCTCGCTCAAGTGCCGGTGCACTCCAAGACTATCTTGCCAGGAGGGACTTTCGCCATGCGTACACTGTTCGTGATCGGTACTTTGGGATTGCTGGGAGGCTGCTCCAGCCTGCCGGATCCAGACCCGAGCCAGGCCTGGATCGACCTTGCCCCCCACCAGGACACAGCATTGCATGCGCTGCAGGTCGATGAACGCGACTGGTCCGACAAGCGATATTTCGAAGTCACCCCGGGCAGCCACGAGCTGACCGTGCGCTATCTGTTCGAGGTGCAAGCCACCAACATTGGCCCAAGCAGCCAGCCGCTGTGGCGCGACTGCCAGCTCAACGTGAAATTCAAGGACTTCGATGCAGGCCAGCGCTACCAGTTGCAAGCGGGCAGCATCGGCTTCAGGCCATGGCTCAAGCTCTACGACGACAGGCGCCAATTGGTCGGCCAGGGCCTGCCAGCGGGCTGCCAGCGCACCTGAACGGTTCGATCGGCGCTATGCTGGTAGTGTGTAGTTCGCAAGCGGGAGTTTCGCCATGCGCCAGCCTATCATGCTGATCGCCCTTAGCACCCTAGGGGCATGCGCCAGCCCCTTGCCCCCCTCCGACCCGAAGCAGGCGTGGATCGACCTCTACACGATCACCCCCGGCAGGCTGGTCATGGCCGATCGGCTCGATGGCAAGCGCCTCGACGATGGCCGCTACTTTCAGGTCAGCCCCGGCAAGCACGAACTGGTGGTGCGTTTCGATTTCGAAGTCTATTCCGGTGGTTTCACCACCGATCCCACCGAGCGCACCTGCTACCTGACGGTGAAGTACGACAATTTCCAGGCGGGGCAGCGCTACCGGCTGGAGGCCCGCGCACCGGTCATGCAGCCGACTGTCCACCTCTATGATGCGCAGCGCACCTTGGTGGTAGACGAGCCGAGCAACGTGTTCTGCATTCCCTGAGCGCTAGCGATCATTCTTCTGGTAGATGATCTTTTTCGTGCCACCGTCGCAACTGCCCACGACCATGTTCGGGTCCTGGACTTCGGCATTGGGCACTATTTCCAACGTATAGGCGGTTACGCCACTGGCCTGGATCTTGGCCTCGATCTCGGCCTTGAGCGCCTCGCAAGGCAGGGGGGCGGCCAGGGAAGCCGTTGCCAGCAACGTGCCGGCAACGGCTAGAGCGATACGAATCATGTGAAAGCTCCTCGTGACGTCTTCTGTCAGCCGTCCCCTATTGACCACAATATCCCCAAACCGTTGCGCCTCAGGACACCAGGGTCGCGTCCAGGGTGATGGTGGCGTTGAGCACCTTCGACACCGGACAGCCAGCCTTGGCCTTGTTGGCGATCTCGATGAACTGAGCCTCGCTGGCACCTGGAACCTTGGCCTTGAGGATCAAGTGGACCGCCGTGATGGCAAAGCCATCGCTCTGCTTGTCCAGCGTCACCTCGGCGATGGTGTCGATACGGTCGGGCGTGAAGCCGGCCTCGCCGAGGATCATCGACAGCGCCATGGAGAAGCAGCCAGCATGCGCCGCGCCGATCAGCTCTTCCGGGTTGGTGCCCGGCGAGCCTTCGAAACGGGTATTGAAGCCGTAGGGATTCTGCTTGAGCGCGCCGCTTTCGGTGGAGAGCAGGCCCTTGCCTTCCTTGAGACCACCTTGCCAGATCGCCGATGCTGTCTTTTTCATGTTGCCTCCGGTTCATGGATAGATATGTAAAATTCAGAGGACATGGCCTACGGCAAGTTCAGAGCAATCTGACCGTTGCCATTGAATCCTTCGAATGTGCCCATATAGATGCATAACGGCCGATGGCCAACCCACTTCCTGGAGGCTGTACGCCCATGACGAACTTGCGCGACCTGAACATTTCCGTCCTTGACCTGGTCCCCGTGCGCGATGACAGCGGGCCTGCCCAGTCGCTGCGCAATTCGCTCGACCTGGCACAGCATGCCGAGCGCCTGGGCTATAACCGTTTCTGGGTAGCCGAGCACCACAACATGGACGGCATCGCCAGTTCTGCCACCTCGGTGCTGCTGGGTTATCTCGCTGGCGGTACCTCGACGATTCGCGTGGGTGCTGGCGGTGTGATGCTGCCCAACCACGCTCCGTTGGTGATCGCCGAGCAGTTCGGTACCCTGGCCAGCCTGTACCCCGGACGTATCGACCTGGGCCTGGGCCGTGCCCCTGGCTCCGACCAGATGACAGCCCGCGCCCTGCGCCGCGAGCGCTCCGGCAGCGCCGACGACTTCCCGGACGATGTCGAGGAACTGGTTCGCTACCTCGGCCCGCGTACCCCTGACCAACGCGTCATCGCCGTGCCTGGGCATGGCACCGAAGTGCCGATCTGGCTGCTCGGGTCAAGCCTGTTCAGCGCGCAGCTGGCAGGCATGCGTGGTCTGCCCTATGCCTTCGCCTCGCACTTTGCGCCGCGCTACATGCACGAGGCGATCCGCATCTACCGTGATCACTTCCAGCCCTCGACGGTGCTCGACAAGCCGTACGTGATGCTGGGCGTGCCCATGGTGGTCGCCGACACCGACGAGCAGGCCAACTACCTTGCCACCTCGGTGTACCAGCGCATCCTGGCCCTGATTCGCGGGCAGAGCCTGATGCAACAGCCACCGGTGCACAGCATGGACGGCCGTTGGCTGCCCCATGAGCGCGACGCGGTGAGCAGTTTCCTGGGCCTGGCGATGATAGGCAGCCCGCAGAAGGTACGGGCGAAAGTCGAGGTATTGCTGGAGCAGACCGGGGCCGATGAGCTGATCTTTACCTGTGACCTGTATGAGCATGCCGACCGGATACGCTCCTACGAACTGCTGGCCCAGGCGTTGCGCGAGGACTAAGGACTGGGAGCGGGCTTGTCCCGCGATCGTTCGCGGGGCGGCTGTGAATCCTGCGACCGCTCTGCGGCCGATCGCGGAACAAGCCCGCTCCCACAGACAACGGCTAATCCCTTCGGTAAACGATCTCCTTGGTACCGGCCTCGCAGCTGCCGATCACTTTCCCGGCCGGTGTGCCCTGGTCCACGACTTCCAGGGAATATCCCTGCACACCCTTGGCATCGAGCTTCGCGGCAATCTCTGCCTTGATCTCGTCGCAAGGCGTGCCGGCAGCCAGCACCGAGCCCGCCATTGTCATCAGGCCCAAGGCCAGTATCCGGTTTTTCATCGAACGCATTCCTTGTTCAGATTTCAGTCCGCTGCAATCAGCTGTTGGCGATACGGAAGCCCACCTTCAGGGTCACCTGGAAGTGCGCAACCTGGTTGTTCTCGATATGGCCACGTGTCTCGACCACCTCGAACCACTCCAGGAACTTGATGCTCTTGCCAGCTTCGGCGATGGCATTGCGAATCGCATCATCGATGCTGGTGGCCGAGGATCCAACCAGTTCGATCTGCTTGTAGGTGCGGTGATCACTCATGGGTACTCTCCAGATATGGCGGTGGGATAGAGCCTAGCAGCGCAGGGCCGATTTACCTGCGAGCGGCAAGCACGGCACAAAGTTCGATTGCACTTTCCCATCGACGCACAGTCGCATCCTTACACAGCCCATCCCACTGCGAAGGAGAGACACCATGGCCCATACCCCGCTGCGCAAGACGTCGCTGGAAAGCATGGAAGCCGAGATCGTTAGCCTGCTCAAGACCCTGGAGTCCATGAAGGGCGATGCCTCGGAGGAGTCCAACAAGTCCCTCAAGGCGCTCAGGAGCAACGCCGAAAATGCTCTTCAGCATTCGCGCAGCCTGCTGACCGACGCCTATGCAGGGGTCAAGACCCGCACCAGGCAGACTGGCCTGGCCACCCGCGACTATGCCCAGGACCATCCCTGGACCACCGCCGGTGTTGCCGTCGGCGCACTGGGCCTGGTCGCTGCATGGCTGCTGTGCAAGCGCGACGCCTAAATCGTCTGTTGCGCAAGCTCTGCGCGTAGCCATTGCGCCAGCTGTTCGGCGCGCCCGTGCGCGGCGCGCCGAGGCACCCAGAGCGCCAGCGCCGCTGGCGTCGGGCTGAAGCCCCATGGGGCGCTCAGCCGACCGGCACGCAGGTCATCGGCAACCAAGGGTTGCGGCGCGATGGCCACGCCCAGGCCCGCCACGGCCGCCTCCAGCAAATAATACAAATGCTCGAAATCCTGGCCGAACTTCAAGTCTGCAGGATCGATGTGATGCTCACGGGCCCAGGCAGGCCAAGCCTGTGGTCGCGAGGTGGTCCGCAGCAGGACTTGCTCCAGCAAGGCACTGGCTGGTGCCGCCTGTAGCCCGGCGAAGCCTGCGTAGTGTGGGCTGAGGACCGGCCCGATACGCTCCTGGGCCAGGACATGCACCTGCATGTCGGCCGGCCAGGGTGGCTCGGCGAACACCAGCAGGGCATCGAGCCCTGGCCGACGGGGGTCCAGATCGCCTTCTCCGGCCGACAGGTGCAGGCGAAGCTCTGGCAGGTCAGCCTTGAGGCGGCCCAGCCGCGGGATGAACCAGCGGGCCAGCAGGCTACCCGAGCAACCCAGCACGAACGGCGCTTCGCTGCCGTCATGGCTCAATTGACCGCATACCTCGCGCAGCCGCTCGAATGCCTCGCCCGTTGCATCGCGCAGGCGGCTACCGGCATCGGTGAGTTTGACGCCCCGCCCATCCTTGGCGAACAGGGGTATTCCCAAGTGCTCCTCCAGCACCTTGATCTGCCGGCTGACAGCACCATGGGTGACATGCAAGTGCTCGGCCGCCTGGCTGATGCTGTTGAGCCGGGCAGCGACCTCGAAGGCTCGCAGGGCATTGAGGGGCGGAAGATCCTGGCGCATGGGACGTGTGAGTTTTCCTGACAAGTTATCGCAATCTTATCGGTTTTCAGGCGTGTTCGTCGTGGGTAGAGTAAAGCCCATACCTTGTTCGTCACGCCTGGAGCGACCCATGACCCAGACCCACTTGCGCGCCGGCCCCGATGCCAATGGCCTGTTCGGCTCATTCGGCGGCCGCTACGTCGCGGAAACCTTGATGCCCTTGGTGCTCGACCTGGCCCGCGAATACGAAGCCGCCAAGGCCGACCCGAAATTTATCGAAGAGCTGGCGTACTTCCAGCGCGACTACATCGGCCGCCCCAACCCGTTGTACTTCGCCGAACGCCTCACCGAACACTGCGGCGGCGCAAAGATCTTCTTCAAGCGTGAAGAGCTCAACCACACCGGCGCGCACAAGGTGAACAACTGCATCGGCCAGGTGCTGCTGGCACGGCGCATGGGCAAGAAACGCCTGATCGCCGAGACCGGCGCCGGCATGCATGGCGTGGCTACCGCCACCGTTGCCGCACGCTTCGGCCTGCCTTGCGTGATCTACATGGGCGCCACCGACATCGAGCGCCAGCAGGCCAACGTGTTCCGCATGAAACTGCTGGGCGCCGAGATCGTCCCGGTGACGGCTGGCACCGGCACGCTCAAGGATGCCATGAACGAGGCCCTGCGCGACTGGGTGACCAACGTCGATGACACCTTCTACCTGATCGGCACCGTGGCCGGCCCGCACCCGTACCCCGCGATGGTGCGTGACTTCCAGTCGATCATCGGCAAGGAAACCCGTGCCCAGATGCAGGACAAGGAAGGCCGCCTGCCCGACAGCCTGATCGCCTGCGTCGGCGGTGGCTCCAACGCCATGGGCCTGTTCCATGAGTTCCTCGACGACGCCAGCGTGCAGATCATCGGCGTCGAGGCCGGCGGCCACGGCGTGCATACCGACAAGCATGCCGCCAGTCTCAATGGCGGTGTACCGGGCGTACTGCACGGCAACCGCACCTACCTGCTGCAGGACGCGGACGGGCAGATCACCGATGCCCACTCGATCTCTGCTGGCCTGGACTACCCCGGTATCGGCCCTGAACACGCCCACCTGCACGAAGTGAAGCGCGTCGACTACGTCAGCATCACCGACGACGAAGCCCTGGATGCCTTCCACGCCACCTGCCGACTCGAAGGCATCATCCCCGCGCTGGAAACCTCCCACGCCCTGGCCGAGGCGATCAAGCGCGCACCAGGCTTGCCCAAGGACCACCTGATGGTGGTGTGCCTGTCCGGGCGCGGCGACAAAGACATGCAAACCGTGATGAACCACATGGCCGTCCAGGAGCAACAGGCATGAGCCGTCTCGAACAACGCTTCGCCGACCTCAAGGCCGAAGGCCGCTCCGCGCTGGTCACCTTCATCACCGCAGGCGACCCTGGCTACGACGCCTCCCTGGCGATCCTCAAGGGCCTGCCGCAAGCCGGTGCCGACGTGATCGAGCTGGGCATGCCGTTCACCGACCCGATGGCCGACGGCGTAGCCATCCAGCTGGCCACCCTGCGTGCACTCGAAGCCGGGCAGACCCTGGCGAAAACCCTGCAGATGGTCCGCGAGTTCCGCGCAGACGACCAGGCCACGCCGATCGTGCTGATGGGCTACTACAATCCGATCCATCGCTTTGGCGTGGCCGAGTTCGTCGCCCAGGCCAAGGAGGCGGGTGTCGACGGCCTGATCATCGTCGATCTGCCTCCGGAGCACGATGGCGAACTGGCCACCCCGGCCCAGGCCGCCGGTATCGATTTCATCCGCCTGACCACCCCGACCACCGACGATGCACGCCTGCCGCGAGTGCTCGAGCGCAGTTCCGGGTTTGTCTACTACGTGTCCGTGGCCGGTGTGACTGGCGCCGGCTCGGCGACCACCGAGCATGTCGGCGAAGCGATTGCCCGCCTGCGCCGCCATACCGATCTGCCGGTAAGCGTCGGCTTCGGCATCCGCACCCCGGAGCAGGCGGCGGCGATCGCCCGCCTGGCCGATGGCGTGGTGGTGGGCTCGGCGCTGATCGACAAGATCGCCCAGGCCAAGAGTGCCGACCAGGCCGCCAGCGATGTGCTCTCGCTGTGTTCTGC